>CAJJDF010000058.1 GCA_905182785.1 uncultured Flavobacteriales bacterium | reverse complement strand
TGCAAAATAATCTTTTAAAGTTATTGATTGAAACGGCACAGAAAAACAAAATACCGTTCCAAAGAATGGCCCTTTCTAGCAGAACTGGAACTGATACAGATGCTTTTGCCTACTCTAACGAAGGAGTTGCGTCTGCTTTAATTTCTTTGCCATTGAAATATATGCACACAACTGTAGAAACAGCTCACAGAGATGATGTAGAGAATTTGATTAAGTTGTATATAGAAGTGTTGCAAAACATTAAAAACGGTCACGATTTTAGATATTTTAAGTAAATGAAAACAACAAACAAAATAATTACCAATATCAATCAAGTTTCTGTTGATCAAGTTGGTATTGGAGACCGTGTTTCTAGAATAACAGCTCGTTCAGTTAAAAACGAAGCCAAAATCCAAGGATTAAAAATGGCTTTGAATATGATTGACCTTACCACATTGGAAGGAGCTGATACTGTGAACAAAGTAAAGCAATTGTGCTACAAAGGAATGCATCTTCATGATGCTTATCCTGATTTACCGACTGTGGCTGCTATTTGTGTATACCCAAATTTTGTTGGATTGGCAAAAGAACAACTTAAAGGAAGTGGAATAAATGTTGCCTCTGTGGCTACAGCTTTCCCTTCAGGAAACTCTTCGCTAGAAGTGAAAATTACCGATACCAAAATGGCTCTTGATGCTGGAGCTGACGAAGTGGATATGGTAATTTCTAGAGGAAAATTTCACCAAGGTGAATATAATTATGTATTTGACGAAATTGCTAAAATAAAAGAGACTTGCGGAAAAAACGTAAGACTAAAAACTATTCTAGAAACGGGGGAATTGGGCAGTTTAGATAATGTGAGAAAAGCAAGTGACATTGCAATGTATGCTGGAAGTGATTTTATTAAAACCTCAACAGGTAAAATAAGTCCTGCAGCAACATTGCCAGTAACTCTAGTTATGCTAGAAGCAATTAAAGATTATTATTACGAAACTGGAATTCAAATAGGAATGAAACCTGCTGGTGGAATTTCTAATTCTAAATTGGCATTACACTATTTAATGCTGGTAAAAGAAACATTAGGAGATAAATGGTTAACCAACCAATGGTTCCGTTTTGGAGCAAGTAGCCTTGCCAATGACATATTAATGCAATTGGAAAAACAAAGAACAGGAAATTACCAATCGAAAGATTATTTCTCTAAAGATTAATTAAATAATTATGTCAGAAAACAAGATAAACTTAAAAAGCAACTGGGATTTAGCTCCTTCTTTGGAAAGCACAAGCCATATTAATTTGAAAAAAAAATACGATTTATTTATTGGAGGAAAATGGGTAAAACCTAGCTCTGGGAAATATTTTGATACAAATAACCCTGCTACCGAAGAAAAATTAGCTTCTATTGCAAATGCAAATAAAAAGGATGTGGACATGGCTGTGAAAGCTGCTCGAAAAGCATACGATACTACTTGGAGCAAACTTTCTGGGAAAGAAAGAGGGAAATACATTTTCCGTATTGCAAGAATTATTCAAGAAAGAGCTAAAGAATTAGCTGTTGTTGAAACTTTGGATGGTGGAAAACCAATTAGAGAATCTCGGGATATTGATATTCCTTTGGCTGCTAATCACTTTTTCTATTATGCTGGTTGGGCAGATAAATTGGAATATGCTTTCCCAAACAGAAACCCAAAATCATTGGGTGTTGCAGGACAAATTACTCCTTGGAATTTCCCCTTATTAATGGCTGCATGGAAAATTGCACCAGCCTTAGCTTGTGGAAATACCGTGGTATTAAAACCTGCCGAAACTACTTCTTTAACTACTCTCCTACTTGCAGAGATTTGCGAACAAGCTGGTTTACCTGCTGGAGTTGTAAATGTGGTTACCGGAGCTGGAGATGTGGGAGCAGAAATTGTAAACCATGATGGAATTGATAAAATTGCATTCACTGGTTCTACTGGTGTTGGAAAGATTATTCAAAAAGCAATCTCTGGAACTGACAAAAAAGCAACACTAGAATTAGGTGGAAAAGCTGCAAACATTGTGTTTGAAGATGCCCCACTTGACCAAGCTGTAGAAGGAATTATAAACGGAATCTTTTTTAATCAAGGTCATGTGTGTTGTGCAGGATCTAGATTATTGGTTCAAGAATCGGTTTATGATGTTGTTTTGAGGAAACTAAAAGACCGAATGGAAAGCCTTATTGTAGGTAATCCATTGGATAAAAACACTGATATTGGAGCTATCAACTCTAAATCTCAATTGGATACGATTAACCATTATATCAAATTAGGAAAAGAAGAAGGGGCCGAAATTTATCAACCAGAAGGAAAACTAGAAAAGAAAGGATATTGGTGTAAACCAACCTTATTTACTGGAGTTGCACAGAGTAACAGAATTGTACAAGAAGAGATTTTTGGACCTGTATTGGCAATCCAGACTTTCCGTACGATTGAAGAAGCAATTACAAAAGCCAACAACACTCCTTATGGACTTTCTGCAGGAGTTTGGACAGACAAAGGCTCAAAGATATTCAATGTGACTTCTCAGCTGAGAGCAGGGATTGTATGGGCGAATACATTCAATAAATTTGACCCAACTTCCCCGTTTGGAGGTTATAAGGAAAGTGGATTTGGAAGAGAAGGAGGATTGCACGGATTGGAGGCTTATTTGGAGTTTGAGAATTAAAAATCACCCTTCGAGACATTCCGACTAAAGTCGAAATCCTCAGGGTTCGGATTGCATAAAAAAATTGAGGGCTGAGGGTTTTATTTTGAAACGAAGTGAAAAAAAACGTCTCGAAGCCCGACTTAGAACATAATTATTATGACAAGAATAGAAGTTTTAAAAACATACAAAATGTACATTGGAGGGAAATTTCCAAGAACAGAATCTGGAAGGTATTTTACATTGAAAAATGCTAAAGGAGAAGAAATCGCCAATATGTGCAAAGGATCAAGAAAAGATTTTAGAAATGCTGTAGTAGAAGCTCGAAAAGCATTTGAACCTTGGAGCAACAAAACGGCTTACAACCGCAGCCAAATTTTGTACCGAATAGCAGAAATGCTTGAAGGTAGAAAAGCACAATTCATTGATGAATTGATGCAAATGGGATCTACAAAAAAACAAGCAGATGAAGAAGTATTCACCTCTATTGACAGGTTGATTTACTATGCAGGTTGGGCAGATAAATACCAACAAATTAGCAGTTCGGTAAATCCTGTTTCGGGAGCATTTTTCAACTTCACAGTTCTAGAGCCAACAGGAGTTGTTACTGCCATTGCACCTGAAGAAAACGGATTAATTGGATTAGTTTCAGTAATTGCACCCATCATTGTTTCAGGAAACAGCTGCATTGTGTTAGCTTCAGAAAGTAAAGCCTTGTGTTCTGTTTCTTTTGCCGAAGTAATCAACTCTTCGGATGTTCCTGGTGGTGTAATTAATATCTTGACAGGAAATGCAGAAGAATTGATTCCTCATTTTTCTACTCACATGGATGTAAACAGCATGCTGTATTGTGGAGATGATAAAAAATCAATTCAGTTAATCAAAGAAAATTCTGCCATTAACTTGAAAAGAATTGTGATTAAAAAAGATATTGATTGGATGAAAGACGAAGCAGAATCACCTTATTTCATTACTAAATTTACCGAAGTAAAAACGACTTGGCATCCAATTGAGAAAATTGGGGCGAGTGGTTCTGGATATTAAATTAAAACTATGATCTACGAATTCAAAGGGTTTAAACCCGTAGTCCATCCTTCTTCGTTTGTGCATCCACAAGCAACAGTTACCGGAAATGTAATCATTGGCAAAAATGTATACATTGGGCCTGGTTGTGCTTTGCGAGGGGATTGGGGGAAAATCATCATTAAAGACGGATGTAACGTACAGGAAAACTGTACCGTTCATATGTTTCCAGGGAAAGACACTATTTTACATGAAGGAGCTCACATTGGGCATGGAGCAATTATTCACGGAGGAATTATTGGTAAAAATTCATTAATTGGAATGAATGCCGTAATTATGGACGAAGTAGAAATTGGCGAAGAATGCATTGTGGGAGCATTGAGTTTTGTGAAAGCAAAATCAATTATTCCAAGAAGAAGTTTGATAGCAGGAAATCCAGCTAAATTAATCAAAGAAGTCTCGGACGAAATGATAGCTTGGAAAACAAAAGGAACACAATTATACCAGCAATTACCCAAAGATTGCCAAGAAACGCTAAAGGAATGTGAACCACTTACCGAAGAAGAACCTGGAAGAGGAGAACAAGAGAATTTATTTAATCCTTGGAAAAGTTGATTTTGTAAAAATAATGGGCTTCATTCGTCCAAGTAAGTAATTAAAATAACTATCAACATGACTTGGAACGAAATCATAAAAATAGCCAATCACGGAAATTTAACGCCAGACAAAAGAGTGGAAAAAACGGAAGAGGAATGGAAAGCGATTTTAACTCCTGAGCAATTTAGAGTTGCCCGTATGAAAGGAACAGAAAGAGCTCATTCGGGAGAATTTTGTTCTTCTCACGAATCCGGAAAATACAATTGTATTTGCTGTAATACTCCCCTATTCGATTCTTCTATCAAGTTTGAATCTGGAACAGGATGGCCTAGTTTTACCGACCCAATAAAACCAAATGCTGTAGCATATATAAAAGATGTTTCTTTTGGAATGATAAGAGTAGAAGCACTTTGTAATACGTGTGACGCACACCTAGGACATGTTTTTCCTGACGGACCAGAACCAAGTGGATTAAGGTATTGCATTAATTCTGTGTCTATAAAATTGGATAAGTAATGAATAAAATCTCGATAGAAAATAAATTTGCAACCGAACTTCCTGGTGATCCAGACAAAAAAAATGTCTCTCGCCAAGTTCAAGAAGCTTGCTATTCGGAAGTTACTCCAACTCCCACAGCAAATGCACAACTTATTCATTCTTCTCCCGAAATGCGAGATGAAATGAATCTAGACGAATTAAAACCGAAAGATTTTTTAGCTTATTTCTCAGGACAAAAATTAATTCCAGGTTCTATTCCTTTTTCTATGTGCTATGGCGGACATCAGTTTGGAAATTGGGCTGGACAATTGGGAGATGGAAGAGCAATAAATTTGTGTGAAATAAAAGGAAAAACACAAACTTGGGCCACTCAACTAAAAGGAGCTGGCCACACTCCTTACTCAAGAACTGCAGATGGTTTAGCAGTTTTACGATCTTCTATTCGCGAATATTTATGTAGCGAAGCAATGTTTCACTTGGGAGTACCAACAACTCGTGCACTTTCACTTTCATTAACTGGCGACAAAGTAATGCGTGATATCCTGTATGACGGAAATCCAGATTACGAAAAAGGAGCCGTGGTTTCTCGTGTTGCACCCAGTTTTATTCGTTTTGGAAGTTTTGAGATTTTTGCTTCTCGGGGAGATAAAAAAACCTTAACCGAACTAGTCAATTACACTATAAAACATCATTTTTCTCACCTTGGAGAACCATCAAAAAAAACCTATTTAGCTTTTTTCAAAGAAATAGTAGAGACTACTCGTAAAATGGTTGTCGATTGGCAAAGAGTGGGATTTGTTCATGGTGTAATGAATACGGACAACATGTCTATTCACGGAGTCACGATAGATTACGGTCCTTATGGTTGGCTAGAAGATTATGACGAATCTTGGACTCCAAACACCACGGATGCACAAAACAGAAGATACCGTTTTGGGAATCAACCCTCAGTTGCACTTTGGAATTTAACTCAGCTCGCAAACGCATTGTACCCATTAATTGAAGAAGTAGAACCGCTACAAGAAATTTTGGATTATTATAAAAGTCAATACCAACTCAATTATTTATTGATGATGTTGGGGAAAATAGGAATTTTCACTTTCGATAAGGGAGATGAAAAATTGATAGATGATTTGATAAAAAACTTATCTGAATCAGAAATGGACTTTACTCTGTTTTTTAGAAATTTGAATCGTTTTGACTCAAAAAACAAAGAAAACCACCTAAAATTGATAGAAAAAGACAGTTATCTGTCAAAAATTGAATTGGACAGACAAATCAATTCTTGGAGTGCTTGGCTAGATAGTTATTCCAAAAGATTGAAGAAAGAAACTATTTCTAACGAGAAAAAGATTGAAAAAATGAATTTAGTTAATCCTAAATACGTACTAAGAAATTGGATGTCTCAATTGGCAATAGACAAAGCAGATAAGGAAGATTATTCCTTGATAAATGAATTGTTTGATTTACTCAAAAAACCCTATACTGAACAACCAGAAATGGAAGAAAAATGGTTTACTAAAAGACCAGATTGGGCAAAAGAAAAAGTAGGTTGTTCTATGCTTTCTTGCAGTTCTTAGCGTATTCCTTCTTTATTCAAAAAAGCATAATACTTTCTTGCATTCACATTATGCTGCGCATTTGTTTTAGCAAAAGCATGATAGCCTGAATAATCTGGGCGAGCACAAAAGAAAATATAACTGTGTTTCTCGAAATTCAATACAGCATCCAAATAAGAAATAGGAGGTGTAATAATTGGCCCTGGAGGTAATCCAGTATATTTGTAAGTATTGTATGGAGATTCTATTTCCTTGTGCTTGTTTAATACTCTTTTAATACTAAAATCACCCAAAGCATAAACCAAGGTCGGATCAGCTTGTAACAACATCCCTTTTTTTACTCTATTCATATAAACACCAGCCACTTTTGGTGCTTCATCTGCTTTTTTTGTTTCAGAATAAACAATAGAAGCTAAAACCGAAACTTCGGATTGAGACAAGCCAATTCCATGCGCTTTACTTTTCCTGGAATCATTCCAAAAACTCTTGTTTTCTTTTGCCATTCTCGCCAACAGTTCTTCTTTAGAAATATCCCACCACACATTGTAAGTGTCTGGAATAAATAGAGTTCTTATTGTTTCTTTATCAAAACCATATTTAGATTGAGTCTTGGGTTGATTCAATAACATTAAAAATTCAAACTTTGAAACTTCAATGTTTTCCGTAATTTTTTCTGCAATATCAGCTAAAGTTCTTGTATTATTAAGTGTGATTTTTACTTCTTTTTCTCCATTTCCCTTTCTCAAATAAGAAACTAATTCGTGTAAAGTAGTAGTGGGTAAAAATTCATATTTTCCAGGTTCTACAGTTGCATCTTTTAAATTTCTGAAACTGGCATAAGCTTTAAATTTTTCTGGATTAGAAATTATTTTTTTTGCAACCAATGAATCAACAACATTGTTGAAGCTTGCCCCAGTATGAACGAAAAAATCTGTCTCCTTTTTCACTTCCACAGTTTTAATACCAGCAAAATACAGTTCTACTTTTGGATAAAAAACAAAAGCTCCAATTGCTACAACAAGTAAAAATATAAGAAGAAAGACTCGGGATAGTTTCATAATAACTTAAATAGTTAGACAAAGTTAAGTATTTTTATATTTTATGTAATCACTTGATTGTATATAATTAAAATCAAAAATGATTCTTTAGGTTTAATGTTAATAGACCATTTTATAAAATAAAGGAATTGTTATTCAAATAAAAAATTGTGCCTTTTATTGCCTAGCTCACAGGAAAATAAAAATATAAATTATGTAGAGATAAAAGAAGGAGCAATCCTAATCATACTATTCAAAATTGTTTTAAATTCTAATTATCTGCCAAATCTTGTATTTTATTAAAATTAACCCTTTAATTATTCCATTTTTCGTAATTTTGTCAGTCAAATTGGCTTGTATAATAAAAACGCACAGTTTTTGTAAAAATACTACCAATAATAAGTAAAAATACTACACGAATGATCCAAAAAATTCTAAAAAAGTTATTAGGCGATACCAATAAAAATGTTTTCAAAGACATAAACCCATTGGTGGATAAAACAAAAGAAGCATTTACTAATATTCAAGGAATTAGCAATGACGGATTAAGAGCCAAAACTGCTGAGTTTAAAGCTAGAATAAAAGACTACACTTCAGAAATTGATTCGCAAATAGAAACCTTGAGAGCGCAAACTCAAGATCCTGCTACAGATGTGGATGCAAAGGATGAGATTTTTCAGGAAATGGAGAAATTAGAACTTCAATCTAACGAAAAATTGGAGGAGATTTTAAAAGAAATTTTACCTGAAGCTTTTGCTGTAATAAAAGAAACGGCCAAAAGATTTAACGAAAATGCAGAGATTGAGGTGACTGCAACAGATTTTGACAAACTAATTGCAGCCAAAAAAGACGTAGCAGAAATAGAAGGTGACAAAGCTATTTGGTTCAATTCTTGGACTGCTGGAGGAGTAGAAGTAACTTGGGCAATGGTGCATTATGATGTGCAATTAATCGGTGGAGTTGCTCTTCATTCTGGAAAAATTGCTGAGATGCAAACAGGAGAAGGAAAAACATTAGTTTCTACACTTCCTGTATACCTAAATGCACTAGCAGGAAAAGGAGTTCACGTAATTACTGTAAACGATTATCTTGCAAAAAGAGATAGCGAGTGGATGGGTCCTTTGTATGAGTTTCACGGATTATCTGTAGATTGTATTGACAAGCACCAACCTAATACTCCAGAAAGAAGACTAGCTTATTTGTCTGACATTACTTTTGGAACAAACAATGAATTTGGATTTGATTACTTAAGAGATAACATGAGTAGTGACGTAGATTCTTTGGTACAAAGAAAGCACCATTACGCAATTATTGATGAGGTAGATTCTGTATTAATTGATGATGCTAGAACACCTTTAATTATATCGGGACCAACTCCTAATGGAGACAAACAAGAGTTTACTGCTCTTAGACCAAAGGTTGAAAAATTATATGCTGTTCAAAAAAAATTAGCTAACGATTTCTTGAAAGAAGCAAAAGAAAACATAGCAAAAGCAGAAGATGAAACTTTAGATAAAAAGAAAAGAGCTGAGTATTCAAAAGTTGGTCAAATGGCACTTTTGAGATCACACAGAGCAATTCCTAAAAATGATGATTTAATTAAATACCTGAGTGAACCAGGAATAAAAGTTCAATTACAAAAAGTGGAAAACTTCTACATGCAGGACCAAAATAAGGAAATGCACAAAGTAGATAAAGAACTTTATTTTGTAATTGAAGAAAAGAACAACCAAGTAGATTTAACAGGAAAAGGTATTGATTTACTTTCTGGTGCTGATGATCCAAACTTCTATATTTTGCCAGATTTAGGGGCAATGTTTGTTGAGTTGGAAAGCAAAGTTACTGACAAAGAAGAAAGGCTAAAGCAAAAGGATGAAATCATCCGTGATTACACAATTAAGGCCGAAAGAATTCACTCTATTAACCAATTATTGAAAGCATACACTCTTTTTGAAAAAGATGATGAATACATAATGGTGGATGGAAAAGTGAAAATTGTAGATGAGCAAACTGGTCGTGTAATGGAGGGAAGAAGATACTCTGACGGACTGCATCAAGCAATAGAGGCGAAAGAAAATGTGAAAATTGAAAACTCTACACAGACTTACGCAACTATTACACTTCAGAACTATTTCAGAATGTACCACAAACTGTCTGGAATGACAGGAACTGCAGAAACAGAAGCAGGAGAATTTTGGGACATTTATAAATTGGATGTAGTTGTAATACCTACCAACAAACCAATTACAAGAGATGACCGTGAAGATTTGGTTTATAAAACCGCAAGAGAAAAATACCTAGCTGTAATTGATGAAATTATAAGGTTGGTAGAAGAAAAAAGACCCGTATTGGTGGGTACAACTTCCGTAGAGATTTCGGAAATGTTGAGTAGTTTACTGAATTCAAAAGGGATTAAACACAGTGTATTGAATGCAAAAAAACACCAACAAGAGGCTGATATTGTTGCAAGCGCAGGTATTGCTGGTGCGGTAACAATCGCAACCAACATGGCAGGAAGGGGAACCGATATTAAACTGAGAGAAGGAGTAAAAGAAGCTGGAGGTTTAGCAATTATTGGTACGGAGCGCCATGATTCTAGACGTGTAGATAGACAATTGAGAGGTAGAGCAGGAAGACAAGGAGATCCAGGTTCTTCTCAGTTCTTTATTTCTTTGGAAGATAATTTAATGAGACTTTTTGGTTCTGAAAGAATTGGAAAGATGATGGATAGAATGGGATTCAAAGAAGGTGAAGTGATTCAGCACAAAATGATTTCTAATTCTATTGAAAGAGCTCAGAAAAAAGTAGAGGAAAATAACTTTGGTATTCGTAAGCATTTATTGGAATATGATGATGTAATGAACGCGCAAAGAAACTCTATTTATGCTAAGAGAAGAAACGCATTGTATGGAGACAAACTGGATTTAGATATTGCCAATACTTTGTATGAAATTTCAGAAAACATTGTTTTCACAAACAAAGAATTAGAAGATTTTGAAGAATTCGAAATGGAATTATTGAGAATTATGTCAATTGAATCGCCAATTACAGCTGAAGAATTTAAGGTTACAAATGAAATGGAAATCGTAGATGCAGTTTACGAAAAAGCAAAAGAAGCTTACAACAGAAAAAGTGCTTTTATAGCTACTCAAACAAGTCCTGTGATAGCCAATGTGTATCAAAACGAGTCTAACTCATATGAGAATATTATTATCCCAATTACAGATGGAACTAAGAGTACGCAGATTCTTGCGAACCTTAAAGATTCTTATGAAAGCAAAGGAACTAACATTAGTAAATTACTAGAGAGAAACATTACTCTGGGTGTAATTGATAACGAATGGAAAGATCACTTGAGAGAGATGGATGATTTGAGACAAGATGTAAGAGGAGCTCAATACGAGCAAAAAGATCCACTTTTGATGTACAAACTGGAGTCTTACAAGTTGTTTAAAGACATGGTAAGCAAAGTGAATAAAGAAATTATTTCTTTCTTGATGAAAGCAAATCTACCAGTAAATGAAGGGGTCGAACAAACTAATAACGGAAAGTTACAAGGAAGTGCTCAGCCTAAATTACAAGCTGGAAGAACAGACATAAATGAAGCTAGTCAAGCGAACCAACAAGTTGCCAACCAGCAACAAAATGGGGAAAGAATAAAACAGAAGCCAGTTGTAAACGAAGCGAAAATTGGAAGAAACGACAGAGTAAACATTGTGAACTTGAGAAGTGGAGAAACCAAAGAAGTAAAATACAAACAAGCTGAGCCTTTAATAAAAGAAGGTTCTTGGCAAATGGCTCAGAAATAAATTAGTAAAGAGTAATTTTACTCCTTACTAAGAAGTAAACTTACTCTGTGAGAAAACAAAAAGCCATCTTATAAAAGATGGCTTTTTTTATTTCTACTAGTTATATTTTATCAAAATTTCTTCTTCTTAATGTCCTATTGTATTTCCTTTTCTAATTAAGGCGTTTATTGAATTTTATCACAAATGGATAAAATTATGATTAAAAACCAAAAAATAAATTCAAATACAATAATTAATATAAATTTTTTCAGTGATAATTTGTTGATCTCTAAGCTGATAGTGTTTTATAAATATAGGAAAGTGATTATAAACTTAACATCATTAGGTTAGACCATGGTAAAAAATGTTTTATGGGAAGAAAAACCAAGTATGAATATGATTTAAACGATAATACAATACTTGAAAAAGACTATTCTAAAAATGGTAAACTCACAGAAAAAAGCAA
>CAJJDF010000057.1 GCA_905182785.1 uncultured Flavobacteriales bacterium | reverse complement strand
AGTTACACTTGGATAAATGGAGTGACTTACACGAGTTCGAATAACTCAGCCACTCAAACTTTAACCAATAGTGCAGGATGTGATTCAGTAGTGACTTTAAATTTAACCATTACTAATTCTTCATCAGTAACAGATGTTGTTAGTTCTTGTAACAGTTACACCTGGATAAATGGAGTAACTTACACGAGTTCGAATAATACAGCAACCGATACACTAACTAATTCGGTAGGATGTGATTCTATAGTGACTCTAAATTTAACAATTACTAATTCACCACTTATTTCTCAACCAATAAATCAAAGTATTAACATTGGTAACAATGCTCAATTCCAATTTTTGACTTCTGGAACTTTATTAAATTACCAATGGCAAATGGATGTTGGAACTGGATATGTAAATTTATCAAATGCAGGTCAATTTAGTGGAGCTGACACTAATTTACTTACGGTATCAAATGTAAACATGGCAAACAACAACACTAATTTCAGGTGTATAATTACAGAGTCATCTACATGTAAAGACACTACGAATTCAGTTAAACTATTTGTTAGCTCTGGAACATCAATAATTGAACAAACTAATTCATTGGTTAATCTATACCCCAATCCTACGAGTGATTTTGTTACAATTAATTTAGCCAATAAAAGTAAAGGGCGAGTTATCGTTTCAGACCTTTTAGGTAAAGTTGTGCTGAACAAGCAATTTAACTCTAATCAAATTCAACTTAGTTTAAAAAGTATAGAATCAAAAGGAACTTATTTAGTGAAAATAATAGACTCAAACGGAAATGTTATTGCTAATAAAAAACTTATATATCAATAATTCTTAATTCATTACTTTTTGTATTAGTTTTTACTTCCAGTGATGAATCCACAGGAAGTATGGACAGTAAAAATGCAGTAAATGTATTTTCTATACTAAAAGAACTCAGTCAAGAACAAACTTTGTTTTTGCTAATTGTTACTCATGACACTGATTTTACTACTAAAATAGATAGGATTATTGAAATGGCTGAGGGTAAAACACTAAATCAGATGACAAAAAGGTTTAGTATTCAATCAGATAAAATAATTAATAGCTCCACTATCTTTTTTTAGTTACTAATCGTATAGTAAGTATAAACTAAAAAAACTATAGTATTATCAAGGAATTGACTGTTCCCTTGATTATCCTAATATTTAAATTCTTTGGAATTTTTACTTTTTCCTATCCTTGATTTTTAGAATTTTAATCCCGTTTATGTGATATTTTACTTATTCCAATTGTCTTTTTTCCACTTCTCTTGTTCATCAAAATCTAAGAAAGTCCACACTACAATTCGGCTTACTTTATTTCCTTGTCCCATTGGTAAAGTCTTTACATAGAATGCTTTTTCTTCCTTAAGCGCAGTGTATAGTTCTCTTAAATTTTCTTTTCGAGATACCAAAGTAGAAAAGAAATAACAGTGACCAGAAACGGCTTTACTTTCCTTTATCATTTTTTTGATAAAAGCAACTTCACCTCCTTCAGTCCACAACTCATTACTTTTTCCACCAAAATTTAAGGTAGTATCTTTGTTTCTGTGGTTGGTTAAGTTTTTTATTTTCTTTCGGCTACTCGCACTTGCTTCTTCGGCAGAGGAATGAAATGGAGGGTTACAGATTGTCATATCAATTTTATCTCCAGGATTGATTACTCCTTTGAAAATAGAATGCAAATCGTCTTGTAATCGCAATTCTGTCTTTTCTTTTATAGTTTCGTTATTATCCAGAATCTCTTGAGCTGATTCCAAAGCAACCTCATCAATATCGGACCCTATAAAATTCCAATCGTATTCTTTGTTTCCAATAATTGGATAAATGCAACTTGCACCAACCCCAATATCCAAACAAGTTATTTTTGGAATCTTTTTATAATTATTAGCACCTAGTAATTCTGCTATGTAGTAAATGTAATCTGCTCTTCCAGGAATAGGAGGACAAAGATAATTCTCTGGCATTTCCCATTTGTTTACCTCATAATGAAAAATCAACAAAGCTTTGTTGAGCATAGTAACTGCTTTTGGATCATGAAAATTCACAGTTTCTTTGTTGTAATCGTTCACAAAAACAAATTCACTCAACTCTGGGCAGACTTCTTGTAGTTTTACTAAATCATACCTTCCATGAAATTTACTTGCTGGGTGTAGACGGGATTCCGTTCTTATCTTTTTTGTCATTATGCTTTTCTTTTGATGGGACAAAGGTACTATAATTATCAACTTAATCTTGGGTATGAAATACAGTTAATTTTGGTGTCTTTTTCGTGTTTTTGTTTGAAGAAATACCTTACTTATATAAATGACTATTTTCTATAAAAACAGTTAAATTTTTAATAAAAGACGTATTTTTTCAATAAAAAGACCTCTTTTTCTCTCTTTTATAAGCTAAAAACAAAATATATAATTACAGATATGACGCAATAATTTATAAAATATAGGCTCTACCTGACAGACTTGCTGATTCATTTTTTTTATTTCAAATTAGTTTGAAACAGTTTCTGAATTTATGCTTTCTTAACACGAGCGAACTACAGCACTTATTTTGCCTTAGATATTAATTCAGATTTATATATTTAGACAAACTTCCTAGTGTTTTAGGTTTATTGGCTTGATTTTGGTGGCTACAGTAAGTGTAATAAAAATAAAGTAGTGGATGCGTAAGAATTATGCAAAAATCTATTTTAACACAAAAAATTATAGAGTATGATAGAAGTGAAAGAGAATAACACAGTAAAAGTTCATTACACAGGTAAATTATCTGACGGACATGTTTTTGATAGTTCTGAAGGAAAAGAACCGTTAGAATTTACTATGGGGAAAGGACAAATTATACCTGGATTTGAAAAAGGGTTGATGAACATGAAGTTGAATGAGAAAAAAACCATTACAATTCCTAAAGAGGGAGCCTATGGAGATATAAATGAATCTTTGAAACAAGAAGTAAACAAAACTGAACTGCCAAAAGACATGACTCCAAAAGTAGGAATGGAATTAGTTTCTCAATCTACTGAAGGAAAAGAAAGAAACTTGGTAGTGATTGAAGTGAAAGATGACACCATCGTCATTGATGGAAACCACCCATTGGCTGGAAGAGAAATTATCTTTGACCTAGAAGTAGTAGACATTAAATAAGCAAAACCAGCTGTATAAAATCAGCTTTTTAGTTTTTAAATTAACTGACAATCTTTATCTAATAAAGGTTGTCAGTTTTTTTTTGTTCTATTACTTTTAATTAAATCACCTAATATAGAATTTACCCTTTTTAGCCACAGAACACCTAAATCAATAGGAAAATCATTAAAGTCTGATTTTGCGGCTAATTTACCTCTGGTTCTATTGAAAGCTTCAATTATTGTAAAATATATTCCTCTGGATTTAAGTATATATAGAGCATAAAAACCTATGTCATCAGCTCCAATAATTATTACCTTTCTTGAAAAATTGTAATCAGGTAATAATTACATTTTACTACAGGAGTAATTATTAGGGACTCAAAAAGGATGTACTCATTTACTTTATGAAAAAGATTATTTTTTATTTTTCATCATCTGTACTCAAAAAAAACCTCAATCCTTCCCCAAAAACACAGCTAATTTTATTGCTTTTTCTTGGTAATTGTGATCAGGAGAGAGAGGCAATTCATTTTTCTTAAAATAGCCTGTAAGTCCTTGAGGAGTTACAAACTCTATAGCTACTTTGTCGTACAATTGAATTAAGCCTTCTATTTTAAATGAAAAGGGAGAAGCCGAGAATTTTCCTTTGGTCATTCGGGTTAAAATCCCAATTTTATCAGGGTTGATAGAATCAAAATAGGAGTGGAGCTCTTTCATGAAAGCCTTTAGCTCTTTTCCGTCTCTGTCGTCTTCTAGCTCAATGGATTTTCTCTTGCCTGTGATATTAACAAAAACACCATTAGTTTGTTCTAGCGCGATAAAAATCACCTTTTTTTTGCTTATTTCAATTCCTATTGTTTTCATGTTTGAATTTAACTGAATTAATTTTTATAAAAAAATCCTCAACCAATAAAATGATTGAGGATTTATAATTTTGGATAACTGATTTTTATTTCTTTACAAATTTTTCAGAAATTTCAATCTCACTGTTCTTTAGTGTAAGAATGTAATTTCCAGCTTTTAGTTGTTTAATATCAATTTGTGTACTCACAAAGCCTTTTTTCTGGTCAATTATTTTTCCTGTTACATCAGTAATTACATATTCGTTAAACATTGTTTTAGAATCAATATTTATTTCATCAGAAGAAGGGTTTGGATAAATCACAAGTTCTATTGAAGGTCTAATTTCATTAATTCCGACAGGATTGCTTGGAGTGGTGTAATTCCAAGTATTATATTCCACAGCACCTGCTTCTGATAATTCTTGTGTTAGCAATTCTTTTTTTGCGTTTCCGTCATTGGATACAAATACATTGGAGTAATTAGTATCAGAATACAACACTCCTGAAACTGACCAAACTCCGCTGTAAAGCTCTTCTTGTAAAACATTTAACATCAGGGTATCTTTAACTCTTAAAGCATGAAAAGATCCAGTAGGTAGAACTAATGTTCCCCAAGAGTCAACTTTGTATTTTTTCACTCCAGTAATTGTCATTTTCACTGAATCTGGATCACCAACACCTCCGTCACCAACCACGACTTGTTTTGCCTCAAAAGTATCAAAATGATTATCTTCATAAGCAATAGGAAATGAATAAAAGGTTGCTGGATTGGAAAATATTAATAAATCACCTCCTTCATCTATTCCAACAAAATCAAGGTTTGTGGCCGTTTTATTATAAAATTCGAAATAGCTATTATAACTTTCTTCCTCAGCTATATTAGCGCTAGGAAATTGAGATCCTGATGTTGTTGTAGATGGATTTAAATAGGTGTAAACTTCTATTCCATCATTGGTGTCGAGGGATGCATAACTCCATGTTTTGTTTGCTCCAGGCGAGTCATTTGTTGTTAGAGTAGTGCTTTCTCCTTTAGTGTAATTATCTCCAACATTAAAAAAGTGGGAAGAATTTACAGTGATTTGAGCTGTTAAGTATCCTGATGTTAGGACGGCTAGAATGAGTAATTTTGTTTTCATTGTTTTTTTCAAAAATAAGTATTTCTGATGTTATAGAAAAATAAATAACTTTTTTTAACAAAATTATTCAACCAAGAAAATGATTGAGGAGTTAATAACTAAATAGATTTCGAATTCTAAAATTCAAAAATAATTCCAAGAGTAGGAGTTACGTTTGCCGAACGGTTTTCTAGTATGACAGGAATTCCGTTAGACCCATCTTGTTTCAGTGCTTGTCCGTCTGTGGTTGCAAAGCCAGTATTATCGGCATTTCTTTTGAACGTGTAATAAGGAGGAGTTTCTTGTTTAGACAACAAGATATTTTGAATATCAATGTAGAAAGTAACACTCACTTTTTTATAGTTCACAATTTTATCCACTCTCAAGTCCAATTGAGTAAAATTATCGAGTCTTTCTTGATTTAATCGGTTAAAATTCAGTTGACCCACACCCAGAGTTACAAAGTTTTGTTGCGAAGCTTCTAAATCAAAAGGGGTGTAAGGAACTCCGCCAGCATATCTAAATTTCGCTCCTAGTTTCCAGTTTTTCTTAAAGTTATACCCCAAAGTAGAAGAAACCAAATGCTGGTTGTCCCAAGCCGAAGCAACAAACTCCCCATCCAATCCAGAATACAAACTTCTTACGAATGTATAACTAAACACATAGAATAGGTTTTTTACTAGTTTTTGTTGCACAAATAGTTCTGCCCCGTAAGTTCTTCCTCGTCCTGTGCTGGAGATTGCTTCACTTCCAATTGAACCAAATTGTGTTCCTTGATTGGCCAAAGAAGATCCATTGGCAATAGAAACAGGATAATTGTCGTAAGTTTTGTAAAAACCTTCTACCGTTATTCTCATTCCACTGTTAGGAATCCATTGTCCTCCTAGTACATAATGATTCGATTGTATGTATTGCATTCCTCTGTTTACGTAGCTTCCTGTATTATCTTGAAATCCTAAAGCTGTGTAGGTTGGTATTTTGTAATAACTCCCTATAGAAGCGGTTAAATCTACTTTTGGGGCTAGTTTATACGAGAACGAAAGTCTTGGCGATAGTGAATTTAAGGGATTATTTCCATTGTCCATAAAGGTATTCATATCCGAACGGATTCCAGCGGAAACTAATAATCTATCTTTTAAGAAATTTTTGGATACTTGCCCAAACACTCCGTATTTAAAAAAATCTATTGCACTTCCAAAATTAATTTCTACCGCAGGAATTGTAATATTCCCTAAAGAGTCTGTTACTTCGCTTGAGAGTTTGTTGTAAATACTCGTATTGTATTTTACGTATTGCCCCATCACTCCGTAAGAATATTTGAATCCATTTTGAAATTTATTCATATCAAAACGAAACTTGTTTTCAATCTCTTGAGAGTTTAAGGCTAAGTTTCTAAATTCTTCTTTATCATTTTGTGCTCCTTCAAATTGATCCAATTGATTGTCGAACATATTTCTACTTGCAGTAATGTTGTAAAATCCATCTTTTACCAATCGTTTGAAAGCAAATCCTGTCGTATAATTCCATTGGTTTATAAACGGTAGGGAACCTCTTAAATAGGTATTTTCAGGAGTTTCGTCTTTTGTTTCTGCAAACTTAAATCGATCAATTGCACCAATACCTAAAGCTGTAAAAGTTGTTTTTTTATCTATTTGGCGCGTTACTTTGTATTGAAAATCCGAGAAATTAGGACGAATTGGTAAGTCAATTAAAGTAAATAATAAATCCAAATAACTGGTTCTAGCAGAGGCCAAAAAAACTGTTTTTTTGTCTTTACTTAAAGGGCCTTCTAAGGTAAAAGAGCTTTCGGTTAAACTAGTTCTTACGTTTCCAGATATTTTTTCACTGTTTCCATCTCTTTGTTTTATAACAAAGGTAGAAGCTAAAGCATTGTCATACCGTGCATCAAAAGCAGAGGAACTTAGTTTTAGGCTTTCAATAAAGGAGACGTTAAGAATTCCCTGGGCACCTCCAGATGAACCTTGAGTTTGAAAATGATTGATAACAGGAATCTCTATCCCATCCAAATAATACACGTTTTCATTGGGAGCACCTCCACGAATTGTAATGTCATTTCTTCCGCCTCCTCCAGCAGAACCTCCCACTCCAGGTAGAGTTTGAACTACTTTAGAAACATCAAAATTCCCTCCAGGGTTTGCCCTGATTTCTTGTGCAGTAAGCTGCTGAACAGAAAGGGGAGTAACCATATCAGTTGTTACGGCTTCTCTTTCTTTGTCAAATGTAACATCAAATTCTTTTAATTCTTGTCCTTTCGAAAGCTCAAAGTTTATGATTTGTGCATTTCCAGAATTCAACTCAATGTTAAATTTTAGACTAGTTTGATATCCTACAAATGAAACGACAAGGTTATAAGTTCCTGTAGGAATTTCTAGTTTGTATTTTCCGTCAAAATCGGTAGTGACTCCATAAGTCGTGTTTTCTACCAAAATATTGACGAGAGGTAAAAGTTCTTGTGTGTTTTTATCCTTGATAGTTCCCATTATCATCCCTTTGGTCTGTGATAATGCAGGAGAAAATATCGACAGTATAACTAAAAGGGAAAGGTATCTCATGGCTTTATTGTTTATCTAATTGTTTTCAAAGTTAAACAATATAATTAACTGTCAATGGTTTAATCAAAAAAAATCCTCAATCAAATGAATGATTGAGGATTTATAAGTTATAAGGAATAGTTTGTATTAGAATTCAAATTTAATTCCTTGAGCTAATGGCAATTCAGTAGAATAATTAATTGTATTCGTTTGTCTTCTCATGTAAATTTTCCAAGCATCAGATCCAGATTCTCTTCCTCCTCCAGTTTCTTTTTCTCCTCCAAATGCTCCTCCAATCTCAGCTCCCGAAGTTCCAATGTTTACATTAGCAATTCCACAGTCACTTCCTTTGTGAGACAAGAATAATTCACTTTCTCTCATGCTATTTGTCATGATAGAAGAAGATAATCCTTGAACTACATTATTTTGTTGTTCAATTGCATTTTCTAATTCTCCAGAGTATTTTATTAAATACAAAATAGGAGCGAAAGTCTCTGACTGAACAATCTCCATCTCGTTTTCTGCTTCAATGATACAAGGTTTTACGTAGCATCCGCTTTCGTATCCTTCTCCTTCAAGAACTCCACCTTCTACAACAACTTTTCCTCCTTGCGCTTTTGCTTTTTCAATCGCAGCTAAATAAGTTTTTACAGAATCTTTGTCAATAAGTGGTCCCATGTGGTTGTTCTCATCCAATGGATTTCCAATTTTAATTTGTTTGTAAGCTCCAGCTAATTTTTCTTTCACAGTTTCGTACATAGAATCGTGAATGATTAATCTTCTTGTAGAAGTACATCTTTGTCCTGCAGTTCCTACAGCTCCAAATAATGCTCCAACCACAGTAATTTCCATGTCTGCACTTGGTGTAATGATGATTGCATTGTTTCCTCCTAATTCAAGCAATGATTTTCCAAATCTTTCGGCAACTGTTGCTCCCACAATTCTTCCCATTCTTGTACTTCCTGTAGCAGAAATTAACGGTACTCTTTTATCTTGAGTCATCATTTCACCTACTTTATAATCTCCGTTTATTAATCCGCAAATTCCTTCTGGTAAGTCATTTTCTCTTAATACTTCTGCCATTATGTTTTGGCAAGCAACTCCACACATAGGTGCTTTTTCTGAAGGTTTCCACACACAAACATCTCCACAAATCCATGCTAATGCTGTGTTCCAAGCCCAAACTGCAACTGGAAAGTTAAATGCAGAAATAATTCCTACAACTCCTATTGGATGGTATTGGTCGTACATTCTATGCAAGGGTCTTTCTGAGTGCAAAGTAGATCCATTCAATTGCCTTGATAATCCTACTGCAAAATCACAGATGTCAATCATTTCTTGAACTTCTCCGTATCCTTCTTGTAAAGATTTACCCATTTCATAAGAAACTAATTTTCCTAAAGGCTCTTTGAACTCTCTCAGCTTTTCTCCAAATTGTCTTACAATTTCACCTCTTTTTGGTGAAGGAACAATCTTCCAGTCTTTGTAAGCTTCTTCTGCGGCTTTTATTACTCTTTCATAATCGTCTTTGGTAGTCGCTTTTACTTTTCCAATCAATTTACCGTCAACTGGGGAATAGGATTCTATTAATTCTCCGTTAGAGAAATTATTAACTCCCGTAGAAGTTCCTTCGTTTATTTCTTTAAGTCCTAATTGTGTTAAAAAATCTAGTTGCATTGTTGTTTCCATTAAGGGATTTATTTTTATAATTTAATTCTTCGAAGTTACAGATTTATATGCCCAATGTAAAATAGAAAGGTTAAATTTTTAACTATTTTTTTAACAAAAGTTATTTTTTAAATCAAAGTTTTTGTCATTTTAAAATGTGGAATCTTTAATTCAAAAAATTGTTCTCCTTTTATAGTGTAACCATTAGATTTATAAAAAGGAACTGCACTTTCTCGAGCATTACATTCTATGGTTTTGTATTGGTTAAACATTGCCCAATTTTCTGTAAATTCATTCAATTTTTTGCCAATTTTTTTACCTTGAAATTCAGAGGAAACGCAGACTTGTCGCATCTTTAATAGGGAGGGAGATAAGATGACAAGAGATAAGGAAGCAATCGCAATTTCGTTTTCAAATCCACCTATGTGAATTTGTTCGTTTTCTAGAAATAACTCTTCTTCTGAAAACATAAGATTGAGTGGTTCTCGTAAAATTTTGTCGCGTAACCTGACCAATTTCCAATACTCCTTGCTGTAATGTTCCACTGTTTTAAATTCCATGTTTATTGTTTATTGTTTATTATTGGTTACTTTTAAAAGTACTGTGTCCAATTATTCTGTCGCAATTACACATGAAATCTTTTAAGTATGTGGTAATGGTATACATGTTTTCTGTTGCAAAATGATTCCCCTCAAAAAGAGTAACATCTCCTGGTTCTCCAGCTTTCTTATACATAAAATAATAATCGTAGTATCCTTGTTTCAGAAATGCTTTGGTTTCATACTGTTTTGCTAGAGCATTATAAGTCATTTTAAACTCTTCTCGGTATTCGTTATCGCTTATTCCTCCATAAACATAAATATCACCTCCTGGTAATTCTTGAGGATAATTTAATGCAAAATGAGTGTATACGTAATCTGCTTCAATAGTTTGCTTGGATGCAAATTGATTTTTTATTGTAAATTTTCCGTCCAAATCTTCATAGAAAAGATAATTATTAAACCTTCTTTTTTCTTCAGGAAATAAGTAGACATTAGTTTCTCTGTTCTCCAGAATAATCTGTTGCACTTTTTGTCCTCTATAACGCATGTTTCTTATATCTAAAAAGCGGTATTCGTTTCCTCCGTCAAATATATTTTCTTCATTGTTGTAATCATAAATTAATTGATTTCCCCTAATAAAAAGGGGTTTCAAATCTGTAATTGCATTGTCCCATCTATTATTTTGTTGCACTACAACTTTTAAGTCTTCTCCAATGTCTCTAATGACTAGTTTTTGTAAATCTAATTCAAAATCCACTTCTTGCTTGTAGTTTCTTTCCCCCACCTGACTTGGCCTTTTTACTTTTCCTCGAGTAATAATTTTATTTTCATACACAATAAATCGTTTTGTTAGAACAACTTTTTCGGGATCATTATCTTTAAAAACTTTAAATATATAATTTCCAGTTTCTTTTATTTTCATACTCCTGTTGGGTATGTTAATTTCATAATGCACATAATGTGCATACGTATTAAAAGAAAACGAATAGTTATTCATGAAATCTTGAAAGAAACCCTCTAAATAATTTATTTCTTGCAAGTTAGACTTCTTCCAGTCAGCATTGCAATGGACAATGGTATAATAATAGTCACCTAAGTTATCGCCAATTTTATCGAATGAGAAAGTTATTTTATCCTTACTGTTGTGCTCAATAGCAGGGTTACTCATTTCCCAATTGGTTTTGTGAGCACGAACAGTTTTTATGTCTTTATCGTAAATTTTGTTTTGTAAAATTTCAAATTCAGGTTCAAAATATTCGTCAACTTCTTTCGATTTTGAGTTTTTTTTCTTTTCATTTTTTGTTTTTACTGCAGTTGAAGTAGAAGTGGTTGAACAATTCTGAAAAACAGCAAAGACAAGAATAAATACGATTATTTTTTTCATGTGGTATTTTGAATTAAACAAAAATAGATAAAAAATATTGCTTTAACAGGAGTTACAGTTTTTAAAGAATTAATGAAATATAATTTGGTAGTTTGCAACTATATGTATTACATTTGCGTTGTATTTGGTTTTCGATTGTTATCGAGATTAAAAGGGAATTAGGTGAGATACCTAAACTGTTCCCGCAACTGTAAGCTTCATAAAGCTTGTTTTATTACCACTGTTCTACTTATAGGGCGGGAAGGAAAGCAAGAAACGAAGTAAGTCAGGAGACCTGCCAAACACACAATAAAAAAGATACTGTTTTCGGGATAAAAACAAGTGGAAATTTCCCCCTGATCAAGGGATACGTACACCTATTTTTCGTAAATGGTATTTATTAATTATAAAAATAATAAATACAAATGAAAAAAAATTACATCACAATTATCGCAGCCTTATTAATAGGAATCACTGCAAAATCACAACAACAATTCGTAGGTTTCGAAGACCTTACACTCGCTACAGATACCTTCTGGAATGGAAGTGATATGAGCGGACAATTTACTTCCAATACAGTAAAATTTAATAACACTTATTCTGGCTATTGGGCAGGAGGTTTTACTTATTCTAACATGACTGATATTACAACAACTGGATACACAAATTCTTACAGTTGTATAAAAGGAGAAGGTGTTGGAAGTTCGGCCAACTATGCAGTTTTTACAAACTCTGATACCACTGGAGTTTCAATTCCTGCAGGAACTACTTTTGATGGTTTTTGGATTAACAACTCAACTTACGCTTATTTATCTATGAAAAATGGAGATTCATTTGCAAAGAAGTTTGGCGATAGTCTAAATTCTACTGGAGGTTCTTACCCTAGTTTAGGTAATGATTTTTTTAAATTGACCATTATGGGAGAAAATAATGACTCTGTAGTGTTTTATTTGGCAGATTTTAGAGGTCCAGATTCTACAGATTACATAATAAAAGATTGGACTTACGTTTCTTTGGAAGGATTGAATCGTTCTTCAAGAAATTTAACTTTTAAATTTAGTTCTTCAGATACAGGGACTTACGGAGTAAACACGCCAAAGTATTTCTGTATGGATAGTTTAGGTTTCTCTAGATTTTATGCTGGAACAAATGAAGTAGAAGCAATTACTTATTCTGCTTACCCAAATCCCACAACTGATGAACTGACTGTTACTTTTGGAAGTGAAATAACGAAGGGAATTGCAAGAATAATTGACATAACTGGAAGAGAATTATCTTCGTCTTCATTCAATAGTAATTCAGTTAAATTTAACTTTACTGAAAAAGCAAAAGGTACTTATTTTATCCGATTGACTATCGAAAACAAAGTATATACTCAAAAAGTAATTAAGCAGTAATTTGAAAATTTTAACTTCTATATTATTTATAGTTTCCTTGTCCAATAGTTTTGGGCAAGGAATTTATGCGCCTGAAGCTGGGAGTATAGGAACCACAGCTATTCATAAAGATAGTTCTTCTATTGTAAGTTGGGGAAATTCGTGTGAAATAATAAGAGGATATCAACAAATAGACAGTACCCAATTTGGATTTGCATCTAATGGTAATTCATCCAGTGCACTGGGTAAAGCAGATGGAATAACTGTGAGTTTAGGAGACAGTGGAATTGCGATTTACACATTAAGTATGCCTGTATTTAATGGAGTAGGAGCCGATTTCACACTATTTGAAAATGCGTTTAGCTCTATTTTTTTAGAACTTGCTTTTGTTGAAGTGAGCTCTGATGGTATCAATTATTTTAGATTTCCTTCTTTTTCAAATACTCAAGACTCTTCACAAATTGGCTCATTTGGAAACCTAGATGCAACCTACCTTCATAACCTTGCCGGAAAGTACCAGGTAAATTATGGAACACCTTTTGATTTGGATGAAATTTCCAACGATTCATTATTGAATAAAGGGAATATAACCCACATAAAAATTATTGATGTAATTGGAAATATTACTCCAGAATTTGCGACTTATGATTCTCAAAACAGAAAAATAAATGATCCATGGCCAACACCTTTTCCTTCGTCAGGTTTTGATTTGGATGCCCTAGGATTAATCCATGTAAATGGAATCAATTCAATTGAAGAAAAGAAGATTAACATAGCCATTTATCCCAATCCATTTACTGATAAAATAACGTTAGAAATAGAGGATGAAATTACTGCCATTCAGCTTGTTTCTATTTCTGGATCAACCCTTAGTTTAGAGATAAATAAATCATTAAACTTAAGCTATTTAACTAACGGTGTTTATTTTTTAAAAATCTATACAAAAACCAACTTTTATGTACAAAAAGTGGTTAAAAAATAGTGTTTTAATTTTTATTTTTTTAACAGGAAAAATTTCCTTTTCTCAACTCAAATCAGACACTTTAAAAGAGTTTGTAAAAGAAGAAGTTTTATCCAATTTAAATACCTTTTCTAAGGTCAGTTTATTGGATTCAAATTCACAGTTTTTGAGTTTAAATGAAGTGTTGGAATCTTCCTTTCCTGTTTATGTAAAAAATTACGGAAAAGGACAATTAGCAACTTTATCCATCAGAGGAAATGGGGCTTCACAAACTCAATTATTTTGGAATGGTTTTAAAATGAATTCGCCTACACTTGGTCAAACTGATTTATCCTTAATTCCTTTATTTTTTATTTCTGAAGTAAATTTGAATTATTCTGGAGCAAGTTCTATCGATGGGAGTGGAGGAATAGGGGGAAGTATTCAATTAGCTAATAAACTGAACTGGAAGAAAGGAATTCATGTTGGTATACTTCAAGAATTTGCTAGTTTTTCTAATTTCACAACTGGCTTAGGATTTTCTTTTGGTGGAAAACGTTTTTATCATCAATTGAAAATACTGCATCAAAAAGGAGTTAATGAGTTTGAGTTTGTTGATTTAAGTAAATTAAATAATCCTTTAAATACTCAAGAAAACAATAAACTGAAGCAGTTCGGAGCTCAATATGAATTAGGAATTCAATTGAATAACAAGAATCTTATTCAATCAACTTTGTTATTATTTGACAGCTATAGAGAGTTGCCCCCAATTATTGGAGGAGTTTCTAATAGAGAAACCCAAGGAGATAAAAACTTAAAGAGCTTTGTGAGTTGGAAATCATTTCAAAACAAATTTAAATCCGATTTTAGGATTTCTTTCTTTCAAGAATCTATGAATTATACAGATAGTATTTCATCTATATTTTCAGATGTAAAGATAAAAACTTACCAAGGTCAGTACCGAATTAAATTCAATTTATTAAAGAAAATAAAGATGGAGGCTTCTGCACAAAGTTCTTACAGTGAGGTTTCTTCTAATGGATTTGAATCCAATAAGAAAAGAAATGAATCGGGAGTTTATATGAAAGCATCTCAAGAATTAAAAAAATTGAATTACGACTTGTTTGCTAGACAAGAATTAGTTGGAGATAAACTTTCTCCTTTGGTTTATGGGGCTGGATTAAACTATAATTTAGGAAATAAGTTTGGCTTAAAAGGAAATTACTCCACTAATTATAGAGTTCCTACTCTTAATGATTTGTATTGGAATCCTGGAGGGAATGAGAAGTTGAATCCAGAAAGAGGTTGGACAGCTGAGTTAGGAATTGATTTTTCAAATTCAAAAAGGGTTTATGAAGCTAACAAAATTGAAAAAGGAAATAAAACTGCTTATCAAAAACTCAATTTCGGACTAACAGGTTTCTTTAATCAAACCAACAATTGGATTCAATGGCAACCCACAGATTTTGGTTATTGGGAGCCAATAAATCTAAAAAGTATTGAGAACAAAGGGGTAGAAGCTTCAATAAAATATAGATTTTCTACTAATAGAAAATCAAAGATTACTTCCAGCTTATTCTATGCATTTACTGATTCCAAAAACAAATCATTTTCAACTGGTAATGATGAATTAAAAGACAAACAAACTGTCTATGTACCAAAACACAAAGCCACTCTTTTTCTTTCTTACTCTTATAAAAAATTGAGTTTTACTTATTCTCAATTCTATAATTCGAGAGTATTTATTGATGCCAGTAATTCAGCTTATTTACCTCATTATTTTCCTGCTAATGCTGGAGTTGATTATTTGATAGACTTTAAACAGATTAAGCTAAGACTGGGGTTTAAAGTAATAAACTTGTACAATGAACAGTATCATGTTACCGCAAATCGACCAATTCCTGGTAGAAATTATTCAGTTACCTTAAAACTTAATTTCTAATGAAAAATATAACCTTATATATAGGTATAGTTTTTTTACTTTTTAATTGTAAAAAAGAAATTGGTCCACAAAACTTGCAAGAAGATGCAAAAGGAACAGGAAACTTAATTGTGCTGAACGAAGGGAATTTCGGGTTTGGAAATGCATCTGT
This sequence comes from uncultured Flavobacteriales bacterium, assembly GCA_905182785.1. Classification (GTDB taxonomy): domain Bacteria; phylum Bacteroidota; class Bacteroidia; order Flavobacteriales_D; family CAJJDF01; genus CAJJDF01. The sequence goes on along the minus strand of CAJJDF010000057.1, from coordinate 4,619 downwards.
TTCTATTTATAATCCTGAGACGAAGGAAGTTTTCAATAATCAATTCAAAGCAGTGAACGGTTTTGGAATAGGAGATGTGTTGCAATCGGTAAATAGGTATCAGGATAAATTTTACTTTGTAGTCAATAATTCAGGGAAGGTTGTAATCACGGATACCAATTTGGTTTATCAATCAGAAATCACGGGGTTTAATAGTCCTAGATACATAGAGTTTGCAAATGGAAAAGGATTTGTAACTGATCTTAAGCAGAAAGCAATTTATGTGGTTGATTTAGTTTCAAATCAAATAACGAGTCAAATACAAACACAAGGGTGGACAGAGCAAATTATTTTTCATCAGAATAAGTTAATAGTAATGGATAGGGGGGATTACCTTACTAATTCTTCACCAAATGTTGTGTATGTAATTAATCCTATTACTTTAGTGAAGGAAGATAGTATTCAAACAGGAATTAATCCTAACAGTATGGTTTTGGATAAAAACGATAAACTTTGGGTATTAACTTCAGGAGAAACAGGGATAGAAAGTTCAAAAATAACTCAGTACGACATAAATACCTTATCGAGCATAAAAACTTTTATATTTTCTAGTTCATCTGATAGTCCTTCAAGATTAGTGATTAATAAGGCAAAGGATAAGTTATACTTTTTAAACGGTTCGGTTTACGAGCAATCTGTCTCAAATGTAATTCTAGGTCCAGCATTGATTTTTCAAAAATCTACGGAGAATTTTTATGGATTATACATTTGCATGTATACCAATGAAATTTATATAACAAATGCCAAAAACTATAGTCAAACAGGGGAAGTGATAAGAATGGATTCCTTAGGTACTGTTATTGATAATATTACAACTGGTATTAATCCTCAGAATTTGTTTTAGGCTTTAGTTTACTATTTGTTTAAATAGAATTTTTTTTTTAAATGAGATTAACTCTGTTTAAACAAATTGAATAAATGATATTTCAGACTTATTTTTTTATTAAATTAGTACGCCTATTAGTTTTAAATTAGGATTTATTAACAATTTTTTCTATTATTGTTAAGAACTTTAGATACCTTATATTATTGTTAATTAATTAGAATTACTAATTTAACAGGATGTAAGAGAATTGTTGTTTCTCATACTTAAAAGAATTTATTAAAAAAAACAAAAAACATGAAGAAAAATTACTTTTTACTAACGCTTATTCTTACAGCTTTTAGTTGGCAAGGAAATGCGCAAAGCATAACCCAGAGTCTAACGTCTGGAATAGATACTGATAAAGGTTTTACAGGTTTATCTTCAACCTCTTCATGTCCAGGGATCTTATCTTTTACTATTCCTACTGGTGATATAATAGATAGTGTTTCAACTTCTTATGACATGTCTGCCGTTGGTGGAGGATGGATGTCAGAACAACGTTCTTGGCTATATTCTCCTACAGTTAGTGCTGGAGAATCGACTGTATTTTCTGGATCGGGTAATAGTAATGGAACTGTCACATATAATAGAACAGGAATTTCTTTTGCTAATGCAGCTTCAGGAACTGTAGATTTTGCATTACATGCAGGAAGAACTTATGGTGGTTCTGGATGCAATAGCACCTATAACAAAGTAGATGCTGGAACATGGAGTGTTACTGTCTATTACAGTGTAGCTCCAAGCTGTCCTGTTCCAACAGCATTAGCTGCAACAAACATTACGGCTACTTCTGCTGATTTAGGATGGACGAGTGCTGGTGCTCTTTGGGATATTGAGTTGGGTACTGCTGGATTTACACCAACAGGAATACCAACAACAGCAGGAACAGCTACAAATCCTTATAATGCAACAGGTTTAACTGCTAACACATCTTATGATTTTTACGTAAGAAATGATTGCGGAATTATTGGAACTAGTTCTTGGACTGGACCATTTACTTTTAAAACTTTATGTAATGCAGCTACTATCCCTTATTTACAAGACTTTTCATCTTGGCCTCCTACTTGTTGGGATTTAACAGGTGGGTCTAATAATTGGATCTCTTATTCTGGTGGAATTGCAAGAGCAAATTTCTGGAGCATTAATTCTGGAGATCTTCATATGATGTCTGAACCAATTATTGTTAATTCAAATGCTAGGTTTAAATTTGATTGGTCAAGAAATACATCTACTTTTTATAATGATTCAGTTGCTGTTCAAATTAAAGAAGTGGGTGGTTCATGGAATACAGTTTGGGGTATGACTAATCCATCATCTAATGATGGAGCAGGAAATACATCTCCAGGTTCTTTTGTGACAGAAACAATAATATTGGATTCTGCAACTTATACCAATAAAACCATTCAAATAAGATTTGTTGGAGTTTCGAATTGGGGACCAGACTTTTTTGTTGACAACGTAATTGTTGAAGCAATTCCAAATTGTCCAGATGCTTTAAATCTAAATTCTTATAATGTTACTGCAACATCTGCAATGATAAATTGGTCAAATACTGCAGGTTCTGCAAATTCAAGAATAGAATATGGTCCAGCAGGTTTCACACTAGGTGCAGGAATCTCAATGATTGTTTTTAATGATACAGTTCCATTAATTGGATTAAATTCTTTTACAAGCTATCAATATTATGTAACATCAATTTGTACTCCTTCTGATTCAAGTCCATGGGCTGGACCTTATAGTTTCACTACCTTATGTAACGATACTAATGTAGGACCTTGGATGGATGATGTGGAAGGTCACTCTTCTACAAACGTAATTACTGGAATTGCTAATTGCTGGTCTGGTACTAAAACTGGTACAAGTTTCGAATGGGAAATTACTAATTCTGGAACAACAGGCTCAGGAGGAACTGGAGCTACTTCTGCAAATAGTGGAACAAATTTCTTTTACACAGAAACATCTGGTGCAGGAGTATCAGATACGACTACGTTAATTTCACCTTCTATTGATTTAACATCTCTTACTACGCCATTCTTAGAATTCTATTACCATATGTTTGGTGGTCAAATTGGTTCGCTAAGCGTAGAAGTTTTTAATGGTACTACTTGGACAAGTGCATTTACGATTACAGGAGCTCAACAAGCTAGTCAGGCATCACCATGGAACCAACAGTTTGTTGATTTATCTTCTTATACAGGTGTTATAAAATTAAGATTTGTTGCTGTAAGTAATGGTTCTTATCAAGGTGATATATGTTTAGACGATATAGCAGTGATAGAATCACCATCTTGTTTTTCTCCTACTATGGCTGGAGCTACAGTTATGACAAAAACAACAGCTACTTTAAATTGGTCAGCTCCTTTATTTGGAACTCCATCAAGCTATATAATTAAATCTGATACTGCTGGTTTTAATCCACTTACTTCAGGAACCACCTCTGTCAGCTCTTCATTATCATTAAGTTTATCTGGATTAACAGCTAAGACTAACTATGAATATTATGTAAGATCTTATTGTGGAGGTACAGATTCAAGTGCATGGGTTGGTCCTGTATCATTTTATACATGGTACTGTCAACCAGCACCAACAAGTGTTGATGGATCTGGTATAACTAATGTTACTATAGGTACAATAAATAATTCTACGAGTTCTGAATCAGGAAATTACGGAGATTACGATTCTTTATCTACAGACGTTATTCAAGGTGCACCAGCACAATCTTTTTCTGTGCAATATTCAACTGCATATACTTATGGTACGAAAATTTGGATTGACTGGAACGATGATTTAGTATTTGATGCTACTGAACAAGTATATTTTGGATTATCAGCTTCAACAAACCCAACTACGTTAGTTGGAACATTTGCAATACCAACCTCTGCACCTCTCGGTTCACACATTATGAGAATTGGTGGAACTGATAATAATTTAGGTCCAACAACTCCATGTTATACGGGTTCTTATGGGTCATTTGAAGATTACACATTGAATGTGATACTTCCTTGTTATGTAAATATGACAGAGACAATAGTTACTTGTGATTCCTTAACTTGGAGAAACGGGAATACTTATACTGTTTCTAACAATACAGCAATTGATACTTTGAAAAGTAATATAGCTGGAATTTGTGATACTATCTGGAGTTTAGATCTTACAGTTAATTATTCATCCTCAACTACAGATGTTCATGTTGCATGTGATTCTTTCACTTGGATAGATGGTAATACTTATACCGCATCAAATAACTCAGCAACATATGTTTTGACAAATGCTATAGGTTGTGATAGTATAATTACTATTGATTTAACAATTAATTACTCAATATCTATTACTAACACTTTAACAGTGTGTAACAGTTATACAAGACCTGGAGGTATAGTCGCGAACTACTCTAATACTTATTATGATACAATTCAAACAGTATTAGGATGTGATAGTATGGTAACAACAGTTTTAACTGTGAATTACACTACTTATAGTACAATAAATCCTGTAGCTTGTGCAACTTATACTTCACCAAGTGGAAAAGTATGGACTAGTTCAGCATTAAGAAGAGATACAATAATGAACTCTATGGGATGTGATAGTTTAATGACAATTAATTTAACTATAAAGCCTGTAACTTCAGAAACAAGAACAATAAGTTCATGTTTCTCTTATACAGTTCCGGAAACAGGAAGTGTGTATAATACTAGCGGAACCTATACAGATGTAT
>CAJJDF010000056.1 GCA_905182785.1 uncultured Flavobacteriales bacterium | reverse complement strand
TGGGATTTTTATATGCTAATTTAACAGAACCTGGAGCTTTACAAAATCAATACAGATGGTATGCACGAAGAATAAATAGGTATACTTATGGTGCAAATATTGGCGAAGTAAAAGACAATGATTTTTTACCGCCTACTTCTTCTGTTTTTGATGATGAATTTGTAAACGGAACTACATTTGAGTTTGGTTATAACAGAGCTAGAGGATCCCAAAAAGAAGATGACTCTCCGCCAGAGAGAAGCTTTTACAAGGTAGGGGATACGGTAGTTGTAAAGTTTTGTTCTATTGATAAAAACGTATTCAATTTTATTGATAAAGCAGAAGAACAGAAGGCTTCTAATGGCAGCCCTTTTGCTGCTCCTGTCAATGTGGTTTCTAACATCAGTAATGGAGCTTTGGGACTCTGGGCTGGCTATGGTCAATATTACGATACAATTATTTGCAACAAATAAATAACAAGTTTTCATGCAATTTTAGTTACTTTAAAAAAAACTAACCAAAAAACTAAAAAATATGTTGAAAGAATTTAAAGCCTTTATCATGGGCGGTAACGTGATAGAATTTGCCGTAGCTGTTATTATGGCAACAGCTATTGGAGGAGTTGTAAAAGGATTTGTGAGTTTAATCGTAATGCCAATAGTTGGTTATTTCGCAGGAGGTTCAGATTTTTCAGATATGAGAATTATTCTTCAAGCAGCAGTAGTTGAAGTGAAAAATGGAGATACTGTTGTTACAAAGGCTGTAGCTGAAAATGCTATTATGTATGGATCTTGGATTAATACAATCATCAATTTAATTATTGTAGGATTTGTTATGTTCATAATGATTAAAGCCTACAACAAAATGAAAAAGAAAGAAGAAGTAGCTGCACCAGCACCTTCAGGACCTTCTCAAGAAGATTTATTAGCAGAAATAAGAGATTTGTTAAAGAAAGACTAATTTCACTTTTATATATATTGAAAAAGCCTCAAGTTTACTTGAGGCTTTTTTTTTAAATTAGAAAATCAACTTTTCTAAAACAGTGTCTTTTTTTTATATAAATTTCTTGAAATTTATATAACTTATTTCGTCATTATCTTCAAAATATGTAATAAAATTAATGATAGTTTACTTTATTCCTTTTATAAGCTTTTCTTGTTTTGGAAGAGTTTCAGCATATTTTCTATATCTTTTTCTGGCTTCTACCACAAAAAGACTTCCAGGATAATCAAACATAAGTTTTTCGTATAGAACGAAAGCGGCTTTAGGATTATTCAATTGATTTTCTTCCAATTGAGCAAGTTTAAAAATGGCGTTATCGGCCAAGATATCTTGTGGGTAACTGATCCTTATAACTTCTAAATATTTTTTTGCTTTCTCAAAATTTTGTTTTTTAAACGCTATTTCATAGCGTTTAAATAGAATTTCATCCGACAAACTATGGCCTGGATCTCTTTCGTTTATAGAGTCTAACTTTAAAGAAGCTTGCTCCAGTTTGTTCTGGAAAATTAATAAATCGGCTTGAGCAAATTGCATCATATTTATCACCGTAGTATCCATGTTGTAATTATCAGTAATTAACAAAGATAGGTCTATCGCATCATTTGCAATCAGTTTGGAGGTAGAAGCTTTTAGCCCTTCCAATTGGTTTTGAGACCATTCAAAATCTCCACTGTAATAATACAGTTTTGCATTTTTGAATTTTGCCTGAGATCCAATAATATCGTGTTTGAATTTTTTCTCCACTTGCATATAAAGTAAAGAAGCATCCCAAATTTCATTTTTCAACATGTAAATATCCCCCAATCTTATTTTGTTCAGAGCAATTCGTTTTGGAGTCATTCCAGGATACGTTAATAGCTGTGTGTATAAAAGCTCTGCTGTATCAATGTTATGAATATAAAAACCTTCTAGATAAGCCAATCCTTCAATAATTGGAGCCTTGTCATCTATTGCTTTTATTTCATCTAGAGTTTTCAAATACCTATTTTTAAGATTTCTAAGGTCTTTTTTGGTGTAATTAGCATTGGAAAAAATTTTCCTTTGCAAGGCAGTTAATATAGATTGCTTGGATGAAATGGTAAAATAATTAATCTCATTCTCTGTATTTATCACATAATCATATGCTTTTACAGCTAGGTCATACTTTTTGTTTGACATACAAAGTTGTGCAAAGTTGTGTACTTTTTCTCCTTTAGATTTTGTCCTTTTATCAAAAGCTTTTACTTGCACAAAGGCAGATTTAAAGTCACCATTTTGCTGAAACATCCAAATCAATAAATCATAAAAAGATTCATTTTCCGGGTTTTTTTGCACCTTTTTTAAGAGGCTTTTTTTTAAATAATCTACTTTTATTTCATCTTCTTCAAAATTAATAGAACGGGGTAAAAAAGCTTTTACTCGATTTATATCTCTCGGGTTTTTATCAATTTGATTGAGGTAAGAATCAACCATTTGCTCATGATCTCCTTTCTGTCCATATAGATTTGCAATGAAAAGACTATTGTTGGAATTGGAATGAATTTTATCGCACTTTTTAAGTGTTTTTATAGCCAAATCATACTTTAATAACTTGACAAACTCATTGGCTAATAAATTAAATTCACTTGGATTATTTTTCTTTCCAAAATCATCAATCAAGTCATTGTAATACTTTTCAGATTTATTTTTAAGTCCTTGTATTTCATACAATTCACCTAGCTTTACTTTGTAAAAAGCACCAAGCTTCTCGTTTTTTATTTGCTTTTTTGTGATTTTTTCAGCCTTTTTATATTCTTTTAATTCTATCAGAGTATTTAAGTAATCGATAAAAATAGAAGTGGAAGGACGTTCATTATAAATCTTATCGTAATAGAGTTTTGCTTTTTCAAAATCACCTTGTTCATAATAGTATTTTGCCATTTCTATATCTGTACTTTGAGCATAACTAGTACTAGGTAAAATAAATAGAAATGACATACAAATTACTTGTATGACTCTTGATGTGAACTTATATTTCGTCATACAATTCAATTGTCGAATCCAGTTGAAAAAATATATTTCCATAGGTTGAAAAAGTTTGATTAGCAATATCGGTTAATCCTTTCATTTCTCCGTTTAACAAAATCATAGCATTTTTCTCTTCAATGGTATAATTGAGAGCATCACTTTCATTCATTTTTTCATGAATAAGTCTTTCTCGTAGGGTTTTGTACTGTTTTGTAGAGTATTTATATTCCTTATTTACAGCATCATAATCAGATAAATATTTTTTCACTTTTTTATAAATAGCACCTCTTGCAGTTAGCATTATTACTTCAAGTTTTGAATTTATCGTATCCGATTTATACATACTTTTTACTTCTCCATATTTTTTGTTAGCCTCAATACCAATTTCTTTTAAGGAATCATTATCAATGATAGAGAATCTAGAATAGGAAGAATCTAGTGAAGTATGCAATTTGGATAAATCAGCTATGTAACCGCTATATTTCGAATTTTCTGCGGTTTTAGGACCACAGGAAAATAAGAGTAGAGCAGAAAAAATAAAAATTAAGTGCTTCATAATTAATTTATTGATTTAAATCTTGTGTAAGGAACTAATGCTTTAGGAATATTAATTTCATTTTCGGTTTGGTTGTTTTCCAAAAGGGCAGCAACTATTCTTGGTAACGCAAGTGCACTTCCATTTAGTGTGTGAGCCAATTCTGTTTTCCCTTCTTTGTTTTTAAATCTTAGTTTAAGCCTGTTTGCTTGGTAGGTTTCGAAGTTAGATACAGAGCTTACTTCTAGCCATTTGTCTTGTGCAATTGAATAGACCTCAAAGTCATAAGTTATAGCAGCAGTAAATCCTAAATCTCCACCACATAATTTTAGAATTCTGTAAGGAAGTTCAAGTTTTTCTAGCAAGCCTTTAATGTGTTCTACCATTCCGTCTAATGCTTTGTAAGAATCATCTGGATGCTGAACTTGTACTATTTCAACTTTATCAAATTGGTGCAATCTGTTTAACCCTCTCACGTCTTTTCCATAACTTCCTGCTTCTCTTCTAAAACATGGAGTGTAAGCAGTTAATTTTTGAGGAAAATCTTCTTTTCTTAAAATTACGTCTCTAAAAATATTGGTTACAGGAACTTCTGCAGTTGGGATTAAATAAAAATTATCTACTGTAGAATGATACATTTGTCCTTCTTTGTCAGGCAATTGACCTGTGCCATAACCTGAAGCTTCATTTACTAATAGTGGAGGAATTACTTCTTCGTATCCGCTATTTTCAGCTTCATCCAAAAAGAAATTAATTAAAGCTCTTTGAAGTTTTGCTCCTTTTCCTTTATACACAGGAAATCCTGCTCCAGTAATTTTCACTCCTAAATCAAAATCAATTAAATCATATTTACTTGCTAATTCCCAATGAGGAACAGCATTTTTATTCAATTCTACGATTTCTCCATGCTCATAGATTGTTTCATTATCTTCAGGAGTTTTTCCCTTAGGAACTGAGCTATTTGGTACATTTGGAATTAAATAAAGTAACTCTAAAATATCCTTATCCAAGGTGTTGAACTCTTCTTTTAAGGTAGCAATAGAATCGTTGAAAGTCAATGTTTCAGCTTTTAATTTATTCGCTTCTTCTGCCTTTCCACTTTTGTATAAGTTTCCTATTTCTTTCGTGAGCGTATTTTTTTTACTTAACAATTCGTCACTCTTCATTTGAATTTCTCTTTTTTTCTTATCAAATACAAGAATATCAGTAATTATTTTTTCTGCATCAAAATTTTTAATTCTCAATCTTTCAATCAGTTCTTGGTGATTATTTCTAATCTTAGCAATTTCAATCATCTTTCTAAAACGTTATTATATCTATTATTTGTTAAAGATAAAAAAACCTTTTATAAATAGTTTTTTATAGAGTTAAATTTGCCGTCTAAATCAATGAAAACAATACTCGGATATTTATTCTTCAGGAAGAATTAGGGAATCCTCTAATAAAAAAAGGTAGTTAGTCGCTTCCCTTTTTTTATGCAGTTCATTTAATATATTTTATATTTATAAAAAATTACAGATTTTAATGAAAATACTAAAGCACAAATGGTTTTTAACATCCTTTGCAGTCATTGTGCTGTGCGTTATTTTCACTAGTAATTCTTGGAAAATGTTCAAAGAATATCCGTATCAGTTTAATTATGGAAATGATGTAAATCAATACTATAGTTACTTACCTTCTGCTGTTATTCATGATGATTTGAGCATGAGTTATTATAACGAAAGAGGTTACTGGTTGGTGGCAGATACGAATGGAGTTCCTTTACAAAAAATGACAATGGGAATGTCACTTCTTTATTCTCCTTTTTTTATGGTTGGTCACACAGTTGCTTTAAATTCAAGATACAAAGCAGACGGTTACTCCAAACCTTATAGTACTTCGCTTAAGATTGGAACTTATTTATACGTAACAATTGGGTTGTTTCTGCTCTATTTATGTTTATTATATTTCTTTAGTCCCGTAATTTCTGCACTCTCAATCTTACTTATATTCTTAAGCACCAATTTGTTTTACTACACACTTTGCGAAGGAGAAATGACTCATTCTTACTTGTTTTTTCTGTTTTCAGTCATTATTTTTAATACAATAAAATGGTTCGAAACTTATAAAACGAAGAACATACTATTTTTAGGATTAGCATTTGGAATGGCTGTATTAATAAGACCTACCAGTGTATTGATGTTTGTGTTTATTGTGTTTTATGCTTTAAGTAAAACGAATATTACAGACTTAATTAAGTCACAGTATAAAATTATTTTAGCTGCAGTTATTTTATTTTTTATACCCTTATTTTTTCAAATGTTGTATTGGAAAATCTACGGAGGAACTTGGATGAGATGGAGTTATGGCGAAGAGAGTTTTTATTTTTCATCTCCTCACATTATGGAATTTTTAGTGGGTTACCGAAAAGGTTGGTTGGTTTACACCCCCGTTATGATTTTTGCAATAATTGGAATGTTTCTCCTCAAAAAGAAAATTCCAGCAATGAAATGGAGTATTCCTATTATTTCTTTTTTAGCAATTTATATCTTGTCTAGTTGGTGGTGTTGGTGGTTTGGAGGGAGTTTTGGATCTAGATCTATGGTTGAATATTATGCTTTACTTATTTTTCCTTTAGCAGCTTTTATTGATAAAATTTCTACGATAAAGTATTTAAACTACAGTTTCATCTTCATTTTCGGATTTACCATTTTTTATAATATTTTGGGAACCGATAAAAAAATATGGTCCGAGTTGCATTGGGATTCCATGAGTAAGGAATCTTTTTGGTATACTTTTTCAAAAATCGGTTTAAATGAAGAAGAAAAAAAGTTGCTAGAAATCTTACACAGCTCTCCAGATTACGAGAACGCAAGAAAAGGATTGCCAGAGAGAAAAGAATAACGTATTAATTTTTATATTTGTAATTATGCAAACTTGGAGAGAGAAAATACATGAAATAATTTTTGAAGCAGATACCAGAGCAGGTAAAGTCTTTGATGTTTTGTTGTTGGTTTTTATTTTATTGAGTTTGGTAGTAGTAATGCTGGATAGTGTTATTCCTATTCACGAAAAATACCTTACTGAGCTTTATGCAATTGAATGGTTTTTCACCATTGTATTCTCTATCGAATATATATTGAGAATAATTGCGGTAAGAAAACCTTGGAAATATATATTCAGTTTCTACGGAGTAATAGATTTTGTATCTACAATTCCTACCTATTTAATTTTTATTATTCCTGGCGGATTTCACTTCTTACAAATATTTAGAGTCCTTAGATTCTTAAGATTATTTAAGATTTTTAAACTCGGTAGGTTTACCACAGAAGCAAAATTACTGGGGCAAGCAATGAAAGATAGTCGAGAAAAGATAATCGTCTTTTTGGTTGCTGTGCTTTGTATGGCAATGATTTTAGGCTCGTTAATGTATGTAGTAGAAGGAAGAGCAAATGGATTTACAAGTATCCCACGTAGTATTTACTGGGCAATTGTAACGCTTACCACGGTTGGTTTTGGAGATATTTCACCCGTTACACCTTTAGGTCAGTTTGTTGCATCTATTATAATGATAATGGGGTATGGAATTATTGCAGTACCTACAGGAATGGTAACTGCAGGTGTAATAAAAAGAAATAATTTTAATAATACTAAGAGTTGTAAAAGTTGTTCTAAAGAAGGACATGAAGATGATGCTACCTATTGTAAGTTTTGTGGAGAGCACCTTTTTGATTCAAGTAAATTTAATTAAGAGATGTTAAGAATAATTTTTGTTTTTTTACCAATTGTAACTCAATATAAAAAATTAATTAGAGGATTGGATATAGAAGATAAAAGAGTTCGTGTAGCTAGTTATCATAAAAGAACACTTATTAGTTTCCAAGAAATCTTACTGGCAGCCGGAATAACTGAAAAAGAAAACCTTAATAGATCTCATATTAATCAGAGGATAGAAAGTAACGTGATTAAAACTTATGAAGATATGTATCCTTCTATGATCCTAAAGAAAGTTGAAGTTTTAAATTAATTGGTATTCTTTTTGTTTAAGATATATCAATCTCTTTTAATTTACGTTATAACCCCTATTATGAAATACTTTTTATCCTTATTTATTTGTTTATTAATCGGTTTCAATTCATTCTCAATGAATGTTGATACGGCTAGTTTAATTTACAAAAGTGAGATTAAATTGGATAAATTATTCAAAGAATTAAGAAAGAGAGGGAATTCTAATCAAGATTATTTATCTATAAACAAAGAGTTTAAGAAAGAATTAAATGAAGTTTTGAAACTAGATGCTGCTTTTACCTATCCTTTTGATTCGCTAAAATCTACCATGTCCACAATCACTTCACCTGACGGAGAGTTTCGGTTATTTAATTGGAACATTGAAATGGAAAGTGGAATTAATACCTTCCATTGTTTTATCCTCAAGAAGAAAGGAAACATCATTGAATTAAGAGATAATTATAGATTTATTCAAAATCCAGAACTAAAAAATTTAAACCAAAGAAATTGGTATGGCGCTTTGTATTATAAAATTATCCCAATGAAAAAAGGAAAATATACTTTGTTGGGTTGGAATGGAAAAGATGCTATTACTACACAAAAAGTAATGGAAACTATGTCATTGAGTAGAAAATCGGCAAAATTTGGATTTGATATTTTTGAATTTCCTGGAGATCGAATTAAGAAAAAAAGAATCATTTTGGAATATTCGAACACTGCTTACGTGAGTTTGAAACATTATTCTACTAAGAATGAGCAACAAATTGTATTTTCACATTTGTCGCCTTCTACTCCACAAATGGAAGGGTTTTATCAATATTACTACCCTGATTTGAGTACCGATAGATTCATATTAACCAACAAAGGAAATTGGTTGTTTGAATCGGACTCTGAAATAAAAAATCCAGAAACTAGAGGCGATAAAGATTACAATAAACCCGAGTGATTTTAGTTTTCACCTAACTAATATATTTTGTATTTTTGATTCAAATCAAATTTCATGAAATTTATATTATCTCCTGCAAAATCTTTAAATTTTGACAAACAAACTGTTATAACAGAATCTTCTTCTATTTCTTTTCCTGATAAAACCGAAAAGATAATGAAGAAGTTGAAAAAATTATCGGCAAAACAAATAGGAGAGTTGATGAAAGTAAGCGCTAACATTAGTGATTTAAACTTTGATAGATTTCAAAATTTCTCAACAGCATTTACAGAAGATAACTCAAAACAAGCAATGCTAGCCTTTGATGGTCCTGCCTACAAAGCACTGGATGCATTAAGTTTTGATAAGAAAGATGTTGATTTTGCACAAGAGAATTTAAGAATACTATCAGGACTTTATGGAGTTTTAAAACCTTTAGATTTAATCCAGCCTTATAGATTAGAAATGAGCACAAGAATAGCTATTTCTGCCAAGGAAAAGAACTTGTATGAAGTTTGGAAAGAAACGAGCACAGCAAAAATGAATGAAGCATTAGATGGTTCGGTATTGGTAAACTTGGCTAGTAATGAATATTTCAAATCCATTGATACCAAGAAATTAAAAGGAGATTTATTGACAATTGGTTTCAAAGATTTTAAAAATGGAGAATACAAAACCATTATGACTTACGCTAAGTTTGCAAGAGG
>CAJJDF010000055.1 GCA_905182785.1 uncultured Flavobacteriales bacterium | reverse complement strand
CGAGTTTAAATCTAACGACCTGTCATAGGTGTAATTACTGGTAAGTGAAGAAAAAGAATTGAGGTAAAGTGAATCAGGGTTCACAGCCTTAGGACTCATATAAGTATATCCTGCCAAAACCGTAATTCCTGTGTTTCTCACCTCACCTTTTCCAACCAAGGAAACATCAATTCCTTGTATTCTGGCTTTAGTCACATTTCTTGAAGAAGCTCCAAATTCTGCCAAACTTCCCGATTGCTTTTGAGCGAAAGTAGTCGTGTCAAAAAAGCCAAACGTGTATTCGTTCATGTTTTGGTATTCGTTCACAAATCCCGCAACATCTATAAATCCTTTCCATCCCCATAATTTTATTCCTTGTTTTATTCCCAGCTCAGCACTCCATCCACTTTCCGATTGTAAGCTAGGATTAGGAAAAACCTTAAGAGTTCCCAAAGAAGTACTGGCGTATTTTTCGGCAATGGAAGCAAATCGATAACCTTGCCCAAAAGAACTTCTTAAAAATGTAGCTTTTGCAACTTGGTAATTTACTCCTGCTCTTACAATGGGCCTTATCTTTTCTCTGTTTCCATCTATAGAATAGGATTCAGCCCTTATTCCTGCAGATACATTTAGTTTTTTAAAGAACATTTTATCCAGCTGCGAGTAAAAAGCTAAATTGCTAGATTTGTGATTGCTGTACAAAGTGGAATTTACAAAAGTCCTAATGAAAGTTACTCCAGAAGTAATTTTGAATGAGGAGTCAACCTTTTTCTTAAACTGATAATCACCAAATAAAAGATTAGAAGAAGAAGACTGGGTAGGATCAGTTTGGCTATTGTTGTCCGTATTAAACCACCTTGTTTTTAAAGAGTGTTTGTCCCCCTTTTTGGTGAAATATTCTATGTAAGGATCTACATTAAACCTATTGTTTTTAGAAATTGAACTTGTTCCTGGAGAAGGAGTGAGTACACTGTCTTTTTCTTTCCACACAAAAAATAAATTCACATCACTTAATTGTCCATTGGCGTTTACGCCATAATATAAACCTGCTTTTTTCTTGCTCAAAAAACGGGTATTAATGTTCATTCTTCCCCGTTTTTCTGATTCTCCTATTCTAAAACTTTGGTCGTTAAAGAAATTTCCACCCACGACCAAATCAAAATGTTTGTTCACTTGCCTAGCATGAAAAAAGTTCATCCCTTGCGTTCCTCGGTAACCGTCCCACCATTTTAGGTCTCTTTCTCCATAAGGTTTCCCGTACATCCCTGTAATTAAATTGATGCTTGTTTTAGGAGTTCCTGTTGGGTATTCTGTTCTAATATTTATTGCCCCATTTAATGCCGAAGAACCATACAATACTGAAGAAGCACCTTTTAATATTTCTATTTGATTGATGTTTTCTATCGGTAAATAATTCCATTTTATGTCCCCAGCATCTCCCGATAACATAGGGATTCCATCTACTAGGAGTAACACTCTACTTCCTGCGCCATAACTAAACCCTGCGCCACCTCTTATGCTAATCTGTTCTTCCTGAATGTGTAATCCCGGAACTTGTGTAATAACATCCCGTACATTGGTAGCTGCTTTTTCTTTTATTAGCGTATTATCAATGACTAGTGTAGAAACGGTTTCGTCTGCAATTTTTTGTTCGTATTTTTTTGCTGCAACTATGAATTCATTCAACTGTACATCTTTTGGTATGAGTTCAATGTTTTGAAATATGATTCGAGTGGAATTAAGACTTCTTATTTTTGTGTATTTTCTATAACCTATAGCTGTTATTTCTATAGAATATTCACTTGGTATTATTGAATTGATTATGTAATTTCCTTCTGTATCGGATTGTGCAGAACCTTTTATTTCTCCATTTTGATTTATTGTAACATAGACAAAAGGAATAACTTCCTTTGTTTTGGCATCTACAACAGTTCCTTTTAAAACTCCTGTTCCGGTTTGAGAATATCCAAAACAAGAAATACTTAAGAAAAAGGCAAATAAAAATGTCTTCATATAATTTGATGCTTGGAATTTTAATTTCATTTAGAATCTAAATGTAAGGAATTTTAAATAAATTGAGATAAAATACTTAAATTCAAGGTTCAATAATATTTATATCAGTCTTTTATGCTAAACTCCGAAATCAAATATGCCATGGCACTCACTTTAATAGATGGAGTAGGAAATATAAATGCCAAAAAATTATTGGCTTATTGTGGTGATTTTACCTCAGTTTTTAGTTCCAATAAAGTGAAATTGTCAAAAATTCCTGGAATTGGAACTGTATTGGTTCAGAAAATATTCAATCAATTATCCGAGAAAAAGATAATGGATAGGGTAGAAGAAGAGATTGAATTTATTGAGAATAATGACGTTCAAGTTATTTTGTATACCGATAAAAATTACCCAATAAATCTAAAGCAATGCGAAGATTCGCCTATTGTTCTTTATGGTAAAGGAAACTTTAATTTTAATAACTCAAAAATTGTAAGCGTTGTAGGAACAAGAAAAGTAACGCAAAGAGGAAAGGATATTTGCACAAAGATATTGGAAGATTTGAAACCACACAATCTTCTTGTGATTAGTGGAATGGCTTACGGAGTAGATATTCATGCGCACAAATGTTGTGTTCAAAACGAAATGGCAACTGTAGGAGTTTTAGCCCACGGCTTGGATAGATTGTATCCTTCTACACACAAACCTACGGCAGATAAAATGATGAAAACAGGAGGTTTGCTCACGGAATTTATGAGTGGAACAAATCCCGACAGACAAAACTTCCCAACCAGAAATAGAATAATTGCAGGTTTAGCAGACGTCACAATTGTAATAGAATCAGCAAAAAGAGGAGGCTCATTAATTACAGCCGAAATTGCAAATAGTTACAGCCGAGATGTTTTTTCGATTCCCGGAAGAATTACAGACCAATATTCGGAAGGGTGTAATTATTTGATAAAAATAAACAAAGCTCATTTACTAAATAGTGCAGCCGATATTGTGTACCTCATGAATTGGGAATTGGTTGAAGGGAAGCCGAAACCAATTCAAAAAAAAATGTTCCTAGAACTACCTGCCGTCCAACAATTAATTTACGATTCTCTAGATTCCGAAAATTCCATAGGAATGGACGAATTGAGTATGAAAACAAAATTATCTACAAGTGTATTGTCAGTTGGTTTGTTGCAATTAGAATTTGCAGGATTGGTGAATGCTTTGCCGGGCAGTTCGTTTCGGTTGAGTTAGTTTTAACTGACGGGAAGTACATTTCTTACTCTTACTGCTTCTTCTCTTTGCTTTCCAGGGTTCCAATTTTGCATAGATAAAACTAATCGAACTGCTTCCTTGTCTTGTGCAGGAGTTAAGCCTCTCAAAATTTTCACATCAGTTATAGATCCGTTTTTTTCAATAATAAATGAAGTATAAACGTTTCCCTTTTTATATTTTCTAGAAATAATAAGATTTTCTTGAATAAATATATCTAATGCACTTTGTCCTCCTGGAAATGTAGGTGGATTTTCAACTACTGTAAAAACATCTTCTTCGTTATAGATTGTTACAGAATTAGAAGATTCATTTTTCTTAAAAATAGAATAACTTATAAGTGACATTGTTAGGGTAAACAGGATTATCTTTTTCATAAGAGTGAATTAGTTTTTAAATATAAAAAAACTCCGAAACTAAAATATAGAATCGGAGTTTAAAATACTGTTATTTAATTTATTAGATATGCAAAGCTCTATCTTCTGTAGCGGCTAAGGCGGCTTCTTTTACAGCTTCTGCATAGGTTGGGTGAGCGTGAGAGAATCGAGCTAAATCTTCTGCACTTGCTCTGTATTCCATTGCAACAACTGCTTCTGCAATTAAATCGGCAACTCTTGGTCCAATCATGTGAACTCCCAATACTTCGTCCGTTTCTTTGTCGGCAATGATTTTTACAAATCCTTGAATATCCATACTTGCTCTTGCTCTTCCTAATGCTTTCATTGGGAATTGACCCACTTTAAAATTTACTCCAGCTTCCGTCAATTGATCTTCTGTTTGTCCCACAGCAGCTACTTCTGGCCAAGTGTAAACTACACCAGGAATCAAATTATAATTGATATGAGGTTTTTGTCCAGCCATTATTTCTGCTACCAAAACTCCTTCTTCACTTGCTTTGTGTGCCAACATTGCACCTTTTACCACATCACCAATTGCATAAATTCCAGCAACATTGGTTTGTAACTGTTTGTCAGTTTCTATTCTACCAGCTTTGTCAGTTGTAATTCCTATATTCTCCAATCCTAGTTGATCTGTGTAAGCTTTTCTTCCTACAGAAACTAAACAATAATCTCCTTCAAATGTTACTTCTTCTCCTTTTTTATTGTCAGCGGTAACCACGACTGTTTTTCCTTTGTTGGTTACATTTTTCACTTTATGGTTAAAGTTAAACTTGAAACCTTCTTTTTTCAAAGCTCTCATCAATTCTTTTCCTAGCGATTTATCCATTGTTGGGATAATAGAATCCATAAATTCTACTACATGTACCTCAGATCCTAGTCTTGCATAAACTTGTCCAAGTTCCAATCCAATAACTCCACCCCCAATTACAATCATTTTTTTAGGAATTTCTTTCAATTCCAAAGCTTCCGTAGAAGTAATGATTCTTTTTTTGTCTGGCTCCATTCCTGGAAAGAAGTTTGGTTTAGAACCGGTAGCGATAATTACTTTGTCAGCAGTTATCATCTCTTCTTTTTTGTCTTTCGTTATTTTAATGGTGTTTTTATCCACAAAAGAACCCATTCCGTGAAGGACGTCAATCTTGTTTTTGTCCATTAAGAAATCAATACCTCCTGTAGTTTGAGAAACAACTTCATTTTTACGAGCTATCATTTGTTTAATGTTAGGCGTAATAGTTCCTTTTATATCAATTCCGTGTTTTTCGAAATTATGTGTCGCTTCATGATAATGGTGCGAAGAATCCAGCATAGCTTTAGAAGGAATACAACCTACGTTTAGACAAGTTCCACCTAAAGTGTCGTACTTTTCTATAAGTGCAGTTTTCATTCCTAGTTGTGCGCATCTTATTGCCGCCACATATCCACCAGGTCCTGATCCTATTACTACTACATCATATTTGCTCATAACTTTGTTTTTTAATCAAATTGTTAAACAAAATTAGGGATTTAATAAACTATATGAAAGTAAAAAGATTTATAATTGTTCCTCGATTTTGTTCGTTAGTGATTTATTAAAAATAAATAGAAGAAATTTATTTCTCCACATTGAATTTGAAATCTATAATTTATAGAAATTCATTTTTTTTTATTAATAGTATGCTGGTTTTTTGTTAGAACAACTTTCCTTGCGAAAGGTTCGGTTTATTCCAAGGAAATGTAACAGTAAAATGGTAGATATACCAGTATTAAATCACCATTCATATTTAAAAAAAATTCGATTACTTTTGTTTCATGTCAGAAGATTTAAAAGGAATAAAAAATATTATTTTCGATTTGGGAGGAGTAATCCTAAATATCGATTACCAAAAAACGATTAATGAATTTGAAAAATTAGGAGTTTTAAATTTTGAAACTATTTTTTCTCAAAGTAGCCAAAATACAATTTCAGATAAATTTGAAAAAGGAGAAATAAACGAGCAAGAATTTTATGAATCAATAAAAAAGATTTCAGGAGTAGAATTTTCTTTTTTTCAGTATCAATTTGCATGGAATGCTATTTTGTTGGATTTGCCACAAGAAAGAATTAGTGTACTCAAAGAATTAAAAAATAAGTACCGCTTATTTTTATTCAGTAACACGAATGAAACGCATTACAATAAATTTGAAACGTTAGTAAAATCAGATTTTGATTCCATCTTTGAAAAAACCTATTATTCGCATCAATTTGGAGAAAGAAAACCAAATACAGTTGCTTTTGAAAAAATAATAAACGAAAATGGATTAAATCGAGAAGAAACACTTTTTATTGATGATTCAATTCAACATATAGAAAGTGCTAAAAGGATTGAGATTCAAACTATTTTTTATAATAACACTTCTTTACATAAGATTTTTGAGGAATAATGTAATTCTCTTTCTTCAATAGTTTGTCAAGTGGGTAATAAATTATATTTTTGCTTATGTTTGAGGCGAGTATTCAATTTGCTCATTATCCAGTTTTTTCTTTTGTAAAAACAGATGAAAAATGAGGAAACAGTTTTAAAACAAAAAATTGTAAACCAAGAAAGAGAACAGTAAGAATATGGCAGATATATTAGAACAAGGAAAAGTAGATCAATCGATTGCAAATGGAATTGCAACTGTTACTTTTTTCCATCCTTTAAGTAATTCGCTTCCAGGAAAATTGCTGAATGAATTAGCAAAAACTATCACAGATCTTGGTAAAAATGACTCGGTAAGAGTTGTTGTATTAAAATCTGCAGGAGAAAGAGCATTTTGTGCAGGAGCATCTTTTGATGAGCTGATTGATATCAATGACCTTGAAACAGGTAAAATATTCTTTTCTGGATTTGCTAATGTAATTAATGCTTGCCGAACTTGTCCAAAATTGATAATAGGAAGAGTACAAGGAAAAGCTGTAGGGGGAGGAGTAGGAGTTGCAAGTGCAGTAGATTATTGTGTGGCAACAAAATTTGCTTCAGTTAAACTAAGTGAATTAGCAGTTGGAATTGGACCGTTTGTGGTGGGGCCAGCTGTAGAGAGAAAAATTGGAGTTTCTGCAATGAGTCAATTGGCAATAGATGCTACTGAATGGCAATCTGCACAATGGGCAAAAGAAAAAGGATTATACACAGAAGTTTACGACACGATAGAAGAAATGGATAAGGCTGTGAATGAATTGGCAAATAAACTAAATAATTCAAATCCAGAAGCAATGAGATTACTAAAACAAATTTTTTGGAAAGGAACCGAAGATTGGAGCGATTTACTAAAACAAAGAGCTGCAATGAGTGGAGAGCTGGTGCTGTCCGAATTTTCTAAAAATGCAATAAATAAATTTAAGAACAAATAGTTCGCAAATTCCTACTACCATGAAAGCTGAGATTATTTTAAAATTAACCGAATTACTTCAAAACAAAGATGTTAATGCTATAAATGCAGAAGTAAATGAACAGATTAACTCTTACAAGAGTTTAATTTCTGAGGAGAAACTAAAGGAGAAACCTGTTGAAGAAGAAACGACTGAATTAGAACAAACTGAAGAACAGTTGTCTTTGATTTTGGAGAACCGTAAGATGGATACCAGAATTGAAGAATTAATTGTAACCTTTAAAGACAGAAGAAAAGCTTTCAAAAAGAAAAAAGAGGAAGAGGAAAAAGTAAATTTAATTTCGAAAAAAGCAATTCTTAATGAGTTTGTAGAATTAGTAGAAAACGAGGAGAATATTGGAGCAGCTTTCGCTAAGAGGAAAGAAATTCAAGAGAGATGGAGAGACATTGGGAATGTTCCTCAATCTAGTTTTGAAGGAATACAAGCAGAATATAGTAGATTGAATGACTTTTTCAATTACAATATCAATATCTATAAAGAAATCCAAGAGCACGATTTGAAAAGAAATTATTCTTTGAAGAATAAAATTATTTTTGATTTGAAAGAATTGCACAATGAAAAATCTATAAAAACTTTACAGAAGAGTTTAAATACTTTGATTACAGATTGGGATGAAATAGGACCAACATTTCAAGAGAAATGGGAGGAGTTGAAAGAAAATTTCTGGGGAAATGTAAATCAATTAAGAGATAAAATTAAAGCTTTTTATGTAGTGCAATCAGAAAAACTGAATCTAAACCTAGAACTAAAAAAAGGCTTGGTTTTGAAAGCTAAAGAGTTTTCTCAATTGTCATTATCATCCATCAAGGATTGGAATTCTGAAACAGAAAAAGTGGTGTCCTTGCAAGAAGAATGGAAAAAAATAGGGCCAGTAGCAAGAGAAAAAAACAAAGAAATTTGGGAAGAATTTAGAGCAGAATTTGATTTGTTTTTTGGAAAAAAGAATGACTATTTCAAGGACTTGAAAAAAGATAGTTCAAAAAACCTTAATTTAAAGAAAGATATAATAGCAAAAGCACAAGAAATAAAACTTTCTGACGATTGGAAAAACACAACAATTGAACTTAAAAAGCTACAAGAAAATTGGAAAAATATTGGGCACTCAGGAAAAGGAGAGCAAAAATATTGGGCTCAATTTAGAGAGGCTTGCGATTTTTTCTTTAAAAACAAAAAGGAATACTTTGCCAATCGAGGAACAATTGAAGCAGATAATTTAGCCAAGAAAAAAGGAGTAATAGAAGAGATTACTAAAGTAAAATTGCCAGACAATTCAAATGAAGCAATTCAAAAATTGAAAGAATTCTCTACCGAGTTTTTGGAAATTGGTAATGTTCCTTTTAAAGAAAAAGATGTGGTATATAATGCTTACAAAGCAGCATTAGATCTCCAGTATGATAAATTAAAGCTAGATAGGAAGCAAAAGACAACCCTAACCTATAAGTCTAAATTAGACGGAATGGTTAAAAAAGGAAATTCGATTACAATTACTAAGGAAAAAGATTTCTTGAAACGAAAACTGAATAACTTAAGTACTGAAATTGGTCAATACGAAAATAACATTGGTTTCTTTGGAACATCAAAAGGAGCAGATAAAATGATTGCCGATATCCAGAAAAAGATTGATAGAAACAAAGTGGAAATTGAAACGATTAAACAAAAACTTAAATTGATAAGTGATGTTAAATAAACTTTTTACATTAACTTTCTTGTTGCTATTGTTTTTTTCGTGTAAAAATGCAAAAGTAACGGATGAGTCAGTTAACGTAAAAGAAGAAAAATTAATTACTACTAATTTAGATTGGTTAGTAGGAACTTGGATAGACTCCACCTCTTTTAAGATACTAAATCAGACTTATGTAGAAGTCTGGCGAGCTATAGAAAAGGATAGCTATAAGGGTATGAAGTATTCGATTAAAGGAGGGAATAACGGAGATACCACAAATTTGAAGATTGATAAATCGGAAGGGAAGTTTTATTACACAATAGTTGAGGGTAACGAGAGCTCTATTTTTATTCAAACAAAAGGAGCTTCAAGTGAATTGGAATTTGCTAATACCAAGGATGAATTTCCTTATAATATCAATTACCTGAATGTCAATAATAAATTGACAATAACTGCATCAGGAAATCTGAACGGGGAACAAAGAGCTATAAAATTCAATACATTAAAAAAATAGATTGAATGAAAATAGAAACTAAATTATTGCATGCTGGTTTAGAGCCAGATCCTACAACAGGAGCAATCATGACTCCAATTTACCAAACTTCAACTTTTGTTCAAGAGGGAGTAGGAAAAAACAAGGGATACGCTTATTCTAGAACTCAAAACCCTACAAGGCATGCTTTAGAAAAAAATCTTGCAGCCATAGAAAACGCGAAATTTGGATTGTGTTTTGGAAGTGGATTGGCAGCAATTGATGCAGTGATAAAAATGTTGAATCCTGGAGATGAAGTGATTTCAACTAATGATTTGTACGGAGGGTCTTACCGTATATTTACTACTATTTTTGAAAAGTACGGTATCAAATTTAATTTTGTCGATATGACAAATGTCAATAATATAAAGAATGCCATAACGGGTAATACTAAATTGATATGGGTAGAAACACCTACCAACCCAATGATGAGCGTAATAGATATTCAAGGAATAGCTAATATTAAGAATGAAAATATATGGTTGGCAGTAGATAACACATTTGCTAGTCCATATCTACAAAACCCGATGGATTATGGAGCTGACATAATTATGCATTCTGTTACAAAATTTATAGGAGGGCATTCGGATGTTGTAATGGGTGCTTTAATGTTAAATGATGAAACTGTAGCTAATGAATTATACAGAATTCAAAACAGTAGTGGAGCAATATGTGGGCCACAAGATAGCTTTCTAGTCTTAAGAGGTGTAAAGACTTTACACGTAAGAATGGACAGGCATTGTTACAATGCTAAAAAAGTAGTTGAGTTTTTACAAGGACATGAAAAGATTGATAAAATATACTATCCGGGAATAGAAAGTCATCCAAATCATGAAATTGCTAAAAAACAAATGAGAAATTTCGGAGGAATGATTTCTTTTACTTTAAAAAATGATACGACAGCCGCAGCATATTCTATCTTAGAAAAAACAAAATTATTTTCACTAGCAGAATCTCTAGGAGGCGTAGAGTCACTAATTGGACACCCTGCATCTATGACTCACGCTTCAATTCCTAGAGAAGTCAGAACCCAAGCAGGTGTGGTTGATTCATTAATAAGATTAAGCGTTGGTATAGAAGAAGTAAGTGATTTGATAGCTGACTTAAAGACCGCATTAGATTAACTATTAAAAAAAATGATAATAAATGTTGTGAAAACCATTTAGGACGTCTATATTTGCGCAATATAATTTCAAAACACTATGAAAAAAACTATTTTCAATATAAAACTAGCTGCTTTAAGTTTGTTTGCTTTAACACTCTTAAACACAAACACTTCATTTGCACAACAAGATGCTCAGTATAGCATGTATATGTTTAATCCACTAACTGTAAACTCAGCTTACGCAGGTACTAGAGATGCATTAAGTGTAACAATGATAGGAAGAAAACAATGGGTTGGGTTTGACGGAGCGCCATCTACGGCAACTTTATCAATACACTCTCCTTTAAGAAATGAAGCTTTTTCTTTAGGATTATCTATAATTCAAGATGAAATTGGACCAACAAAAAATACGTCTTTTTACGGAGATGTTGCTTATAGATTTGATGTTTCATCAAAAAGCAGACTAGCTTTTGGATTAAAAGGGGGGTTAGATATGTTCTCTGCAGATTTTGGGCAATTGAGAGTTGCAAATGCAGATGACATTCAATATACAACTGCAATAAGGAATCAATTAATGCCAAACTTTGGATTTGGAGCTTACTTACATTCAGAAAAATATTATGTAGGATTGTCAGCGCCAAAAGTTATCAGAAACACTTACAAAGGATCTCTTCAAGGAGGTGGAGGATTAGAATCTATTCAAGATAGACACTTTTTCTTAACAGCAGGATACACATTTGATTTGAACAGTGTAGTAGAAATTATTCCATCATTTATGGTGAAAGCAGTTGAGGATGCACCTTTGTCAGCAGATGTAAATGTAAACTTTTTCTTCTACGAGAAATTGTGGATAGGAGGAGGATATAGAATTGATGATTCATTTATAGCTAATATAGTATACCACTTTACACCAAAATTTAGAGCTGGTTATGCTTACGATTACACATTATCGCAATTAGGAGACTACAATACAGGAACTCACGAAGTCATGATCAACTATGATTTAGATTTCTTAGGAAAAGGATTCAGAACACCAAGAAGGTTTTAAATAAAACTTCAAAAAAAAACTATTAAATTAAAGAATAAATTCCATAAGTTATGATACAAAATATTACTCAAAAAATATTTCTAGTTTTATTTGCTGGACTTTTAAGTTTTCAAGCTCAATCCCAAGGAATGAAAGAAAGAGCGGCAGACAAAAACTACGATCTTTTAGCATATTACAAAGCTGCAGAAATGTATTCAGAATTGGCAAATAAAGATGCTGCAACTGATAGGCAAATAAGAAGAGCAGCAGAATGTTTTAGATTCTTAGGAGACTCTAAAAATTCTGAAAAATATTACTCAAAGTTAGTTTTACATACGGGAGTGAAAGCAGATGATTTTTACAACTACGCTCAGATGCTTAAAATGAATGAAAAATATGCTGAAGCTGATAAGGCAATGGCTACTTTTGGTTCAAAAAATTCTGAAAACTCTATAGCAAAAGAACATGCTGAAAATCCTGATTATCTATCAAGGATAAAGTCAATGCCTAATAAATATAACATTGCAGCATTTAACGTAAATTCGATTAAGTCAGATTTTGGTCCAAATTATTACACTAAAGACGGAGAGACGCATTTGATTTTTGCTTCTGCAAGAGTTTCTAACACATCTCTTGTAAACAAAGAGTCTCAATGGGATGGTTCAAATTTCCTTGATGCTTATGAATCTAGCATTGGTGTAGATGGAGAAAGTACAGGAGTAAAAAGATTTAATAGAGGATTTAAATCAAAATACCACGAAGGTCCTGTCTCTTTTAGTAACAATGGTACAGTGATGTATCTAACTAGAAGTAATTATTTAGACAAGAAAAAGGGTCTAGATTCTTCAAGACATAACAACATTAAATTATATATAGCTACAGTTAATTCTAAAGGAGACTGGAGTGACTTAGTTAGTTTTTCACACAACAGTGACTCTTATTCTTTAGGGCATGCTACTGTTACTGAAGACGGAAAAACAATGTATTTTTCTTCTGATATGCCAGGAGGAAAGGGAATGACTGATATCTGGATGTCTAAGAAAACTGGAACTAGTTGGTCTATTCCAGTAAATATGGTTGATTTAAATACAGAAGGAAGAGAAATGTTTCCGTTCGTAGGACAAGATGGGACACTTTATTTTTCAACTGATGGATATGCAGGTTTAGGAGGTCTTGATATTTACAGAGCTACAGCAGCAGGAGAAGGATTGTTTGATGAGCCAGAAAATATGATGTACCCATTGAATACAAACCATGATGACTTTGGATTGATTATTAATCAAGCACAAACTCAAGGTTATTTTTCTTCTAATAGAGATGGTTTAGATGCAGTAGGCGATGATGATATATACAGATTTAACATGGCAATTCCTTTCAAGCCTAAGTTTTACACAGTAAAAGGTTGTGCTAAAACACAAGCCGAAAAAGTTATAGCAAATTCATCTGTTGAGTTAATTGACACTAAAACTGGAAAAGTAGTAACAAAATTATTATCTGCTTCTGGTTGTTATGAGTTTGAAAACATTCCAAAAGGAAAATACAGAATTGAAGCAAGTAAGTCGGAGTGGAAGAAAGTTTCTGATTTTGAATTCAAGACTAAAGATTACGATCAAGTTAATATTGAAAATGCAGATACTTACTTAGACGCTCCAGATTGTACCATTTTAGGTGCAGTTGTTGATGCTGAAAATAGAGAGGCTTTATCAGGTGTTACTGTTATAATCAAAGATAAAAAAACAGGAAAAGTCAATAGGTATGCTACAGATGATAAAGGACAGTTTGTCGATCCTTTAACTGGTATATCATGTCCAGGAGGATTACTTGATTATGAAATATCTCTTGAAAAACGTGGTTACTTTCCAAAAACAATTGATTTCAAACATGCAATGATCAATCCAGGAACGGTTGATTTAAGTTTATTCTTAGGAGGACCAATAGCAATGAGTGATGCTGGAAACTTCTGTCAAATTAACACAATTTTTTATGATTTAGATAAATCTAATATTAGAGCAGATGCTGCAGTTGAATTAGATAAGTTAGTACAGTGTATGAATGACAATCCAAACTTTATTATAGAAATTGGTTCTCATACCGATTGTAGAGCAACAGTTGATTATAACTTAGCATTATCAAACAGAAGAGCAAAAGCAGTAAGAGCTTATGTAATTAAGAAAGGAATAGCTTCAAATAGAATCAGTGGAAAAGGATATGGAGAATCAAAACTTCTTAATGACTGTTCTTGTGAACCAACTGATGATTCTGATTGTTCAGAAGAGCTACACCAGTCGAACAGACGTACAGAATTTAGAATTGTATCTGGAGCAACTGATGTGAAAAACAACAGCAGCAAATAATTTTGATAAAAAATAGGAATAACTAAAATAGTTAAGCCCTGATAACTTATGTTATTGGGGCTTTTTTTTGCATAAATGATTCATAACAATAATATATCTATAAAACAAACCGAAGACGGTTCTCATACTCTTTACAACAAAGAGTTAGACGAAACCTATCATTCTTCTCATGGAGCAATTCAGGAGGCAATTCATGTTTTTATTAAGAATGGAATAGACTCTATCTTTTCTAAAGAAATTTCTGTATTAGAGGTTGGTTTTGGTACCGGATTAAATGCTATTTTAACTCATGATTATGCGAAAAGATATAATAAAAAAATTTCCTATACGGGCTTAGAATCTTTTCCTTTACCAAAGGAAATTATTAATAAATTAAATTACAGGTCTGAAATCCCTGATTTTGATTTAGCTATTTTCAATAAAATACATAAATCTATTTGGAATCAGAATAATATAATTGATTCTCATTTTGGTTTGAATAAAATAAATAAAACGCTCCAAGAATTTATTACAGAAGATAAATATGATATAATATATTATGATGCTTTTGGACCAAGAGCACAAAAAGAAATGTGGGAAAAGTACTTGTTTGAGAAACTTTTTAAAATGTTAAATATTGGAGGTAAGTTTGTTACTTATTGCGCTATGGGGCAATTTAAGAGGGACTTAAAATCTTGTGGGTTTGTCGTAGAATGCGTTCCTGGGCCACCCGGCAAAAGAGAAATGACAATCGGTTTTAAAAACTAGTTTACTTTGTAACTAAGGTTACATATATTCATTTTTATTTAATTAAATTTACACTATTATGTTAAAGAAAGGCACTAAATTATATAGTATATTAAAGAGAAAATGTCCTGTTTGTCAGGAAGCTGATTTCTTTATATCTAAACCCTATAACTTAAAAAATCTTGGTAAGATTCACGATAGTTGTTGTAATTGTAATGAGTCATTCTCTAAAGAACCAGGATTCTATTATGGTGCAATGTATGTTTCCTATGGTTTAGGTGTAGCTATGTTTGTTTCAATTTTCCTTTTAACTTATCTAATTTATCCTGACTCTTCTGCATTTACATATATTACTCTTATTGCAATAGCAATGGTATTTTTGGGACCTTTTTTATATGAGTTGTCCAAAATTATATGGGCAAATATGTTCATGTCATTTAAACAAAAAAAATAATGAAAATAGTACAATTAATTACCTTAGTTTCATTTATAATTCTTTTTTCATTTTCATGTGAATCATCAATAATAAATGAAAATGTAAAAAACTTAAATCAAATTACAGAAACAGCTAAAGATATTAACGTAAGTGAATTTAAAGAATTAATTAATTTTGGTTCAATAATATTAGATGTAAGAAGACCAGTTGAATTTAATGCAGGTCATTTGGAGAATGCAATTAATATTAATTATTTTGACAATGATTTTATCACTCAAGTTTCTAAACTGGATAAATCAAAAACATTACTTATTCATTGTGCTTCTGGAGGTAGATCTTCTGCTGCAATGAATAAGTTAAAAGGAAATGATTTTTCTATTATGTATAATATGCTAGGAGGCTTTTCTGCATGGGAAAAGTCGGGATTCAAGGTAGTTAAGTAGTTTTTATTTAATTTTTCATCTAAAATATTATTAATAGAGATTTCTAATCTATTGATGTTCATAAAATGATTTTATCTGTATTTCTATCTAGAATTAGTATTATATAATTCATTATATTTGTACACTTATAATTATACGGATGGGAAAAATACAAATGGTTGACTTAATTGGTCAATATAATAAAATACAAGAACAGGTTGACAAATCAATAATTGATGTTGTTAGGTCTTCACAATATATTAATGGCCCAGAGGTAAAGTTTTTTCAGAAGGAATTAGAGGAATACCTAGATGTAAAACATGTTATTCCTTGTGCAAATGGAACTGATGCTTTACAAATTGCAATGATGGCTTTGGACTTGAAACCCGGTGATGAAGTTATAACTGCTAGTTTTACTTATGTTGCAACTGTTGAAGTGATTGGGCTATTAAAGCTTACTCCGGTTTTAGTAGAAGTAGATTCTAAAACATTTAACCTTGATATAGAGTCAATAAAAAAGGCAATAACACCAAAAACAAAAGCAATTGTCCCTGTACATTTATTTGGACAATCTAGTGAAATGGAGGAGGTGATGAAAATAGCAAAAGAGCATAATCTTTATGTAATAGAAGATACTGCACAAGCAATTGGATCTTGTTATACTTTTTCTGATGGAAAAACAGTAAAAACAGGAACGGTAGGTGATTTTGGTACAACTTCATTTTTTCCTTCAAAAAACTTAGGATGCTTTGGAGATGGAGGTGCACTATTCACTAACAATGATGACTTGGCAATGAAAGCAAGAATGATTGCGAATCATGGTCAAAGTAAACAATATTACCACGATAAAATAGGAGTGAATTCAAGATTAGATAGTATACAAGCAGCCATTTTGAGGTGTAAATTACCATATTTGGATGAATACATAAAACACAGAAATTGGGTAGCATCAGTTTATGATGAGGCTTTTAATGATGTAGATTGGTTAGAAATTCCATTTAGGAATAGTAACTCTACCCATGTATTTCATCAATATACTTTGAAAACAAAAGAGATAAATAGAGATGAGGTAAGAGACTTTCTTAAAGAAAATGACGTTCCAGCAATGGTTTATTACCCAGTTCCTGTGCATAAGCAGAAAGCTTATGATTATTTAAACTCAAGGGAACAAAGTTTTGAAACAACAATGAGCTTAAGCGAAAGTGTAATTTCTCTTCCAATGCACACTGAGTTAGATCAGGAGCAATTGGATAAAATCATTTCGACAATTAAAAAATTTAAATAGAAAAAAGATGAAGAATATAGCAGTAATTGGAACTGGATATGTAGGATTGGTAACAGGAACTTGTTTTGCAGAAACCGGTAATAACGTAGTTTGTGTGGATATTGATGCAAACAAAGTAGAAAGAATGCAAAATGGAGAAGTTCCCATTTACGAACCTCAGCTAGATGTTCTTTTTGAAAGAAATAAAAAGCAAGGGAGATTAAAATTTTCTACTAACTTGGAAACAGCTGTTGCGGATGCAGAAATTATTTTTCTAGCATTACCAACTCCTCCAGGAGAGGATGGTTCAGCAGATTTGTCTTATATCTTAGGTGTGGCAGATCAATTGGGGAAAATAATAAAAGATTACAAAGTAATTATTGATAAAAGTACTGTGCCTGTTGGTACAGCAGAGAAAGTTAAAAACGCCATTTCAAAAAATACTCAAATAGGATTTGATGTAGTTTCAAACCCTGAGTTTTTGAGAGAAGGGTATGCAGTTTCAGATTTCTTAAAACCAGATAGAGTTGTTATTGGAACCGAATCTGCAAAGGCAAGAAAAATTCTTGAAGAATTATACAAGCCATTTGTACGCCAAGGAAATCCGATATATTTTATGGATGAAAAATCAGCTGAGTTAACGAAATATGCAGCTAATTCATTTCTAGCTACTAAGATTACTTTCATGAACGAAATAGCTAATTTCTGTGAAAAAGTAGGTGCAGATGTTGATATGGTGAGAAAAGGAATAGGTTCTGATGCAAGAATTGGGAATAGATTTTTGTTCCCTGGAATTGGTTATGGAGGAAGTTGTTTTCCAAAAGATGTGCAAGCTTTAGTTAAGTCAGGAAGCGATCACGGATTTGATTTTAAGATTATTAATTCTGTAATGGAGGTGAATGAGAGACAAAAACTTATTATTGTAGATAAGATAAAAAGTTTTTATGGAGAGAGTTTAAATGGCAAATCAATTGCACTTTGGGGATTAGCATTTAAACCCGATACAGATGACATTAGAGAGGCACCAGCTTTGTATATCATTGACGCGTTATTAGAATTAGGTTGTAAAATAAAAGCTTTTGATCCAGAAGCTATGGAAAACGTAGAGTCTATTTACGGAAATAAGATTACTTTCTGTGAGAACCAATATGAAGCACTAGAAGGTTCAGACTTCTTAATTATTGCTACAGAGTGGCAGGTATTTAGAACTCCAGATTTCAATAAAGTGAAAGAATTATTGACTGATAATGTAATTTTTGATGGAAGAAATCTTTATGACTTAGAAGACATGAAAAAATTAGGAATGAGATATCAAAGTATTGGTAGAGAAACAATAAACGAATAACCAACATGAAAAAAGTACTAATAACAGGAGCGGCAGGATTTTTAGGTTCGCATTTATGCGATAGATTCATTAAAGATGGGTATCACGTAATCGCTATGGATAATCTTATTACCGGAAGATTAAAAAATATAGAGCACCTTTTCCCATTAGAAAATTTTGAATTTCATAATCACGATATTTCAAATTATGTTCATGTATCAGGAGAACTGGATTATATTTTGCATTTTGCATCTCCAGCTAGCCCAATCGATTACCTAAAAATTCCTATTCAAACATTAAAAGTAGGTTCATTAGGAACTCATAATTTATTAGGTTTAGCAAAAGCAAAAAATGCTAGAATGCTTATTGCAAGTACATCAGAAGTTTATGGAGACCCAGAAATTCACCCTCAAACGGAAGAATATTGGGGGAATGTAAATCCCATAGGACTAAGAGGTGTATATGACGAAGCTAAACGATTTCAAGAGGCAATTACAATGGCTTATCACAGATTTCATAATGTGGAGACAAGAATAATTAGAATTTTTAATACATACGGACCAAGAATGAGGCTGAATGATGGAAGAGTTTTACCAGCATTTATTGGCCAGGCATTAAGAGGAGAAGATTTAACTGTTTTTGGAGATGGATCACAAACAAGGTCTTTTTGTTATGTAGATGATTTGGTGGAAGGTATTTGTAGGCTGTTACAATCAGATTATGCAGAGCCTGTGAATATTGGAAATCCTGATGAAATCACAATTGGCGATTTTGCAGAAGAGATAATTAAATTAACAGGAACGACTCAGAAAGTAATTTATAAAGAATTGCCAATGGATGACCCTAAAAAAAGAAGACCAGACATTACAAAAGCAAAATCAATCTTAGGTTGGGAACCAAAGGTGAGTAGACAAGAAGGATTGAAAATAACATACGACTTTTTTAAATCATTATCTAATAAAGAGTTGTCGGAAGTAGATCACTATAACTTCGATAAATTTATTAAATAATTAATCCACACAAATGAAAATATTTAAAACTATAGCTTTAATTCTAGTGTCATTCTTTATTTCCGAATCAGTTTCGGCTCAAAAATTATACAAAGAAATGATGCAAGATCCTTCCTATAATTTTTATGAAGTCTGTAAAGAAGCTGACAAACACTTTACTCAAAATGGAATGGGTAAAGGCTCTGGTTATAAAGGTTACCAAAGATGGAAAAACGAAAATGAAAGTAAATTTGCACCTTCAGGAGTAAGAAGTAATGTAGATCCTAGATTTGTAGCTAAGGCTTACAGGAAATTTTTGTCTAACCAGAACACGACTGATCATTCCAGTAGAAATATTTTTAATGGAAATTGGGTAGATTTAGGCCCATATGATCTAGATAGTATTACAGGACATTATTCAGCTGGTTTAGGAAGAATTGTCACCTCTTACATTCATAAAACAAATACACAAATTATGTATGTGGGATCTCGTAGTGGAGGTTTTTGGAAATCTACAAACGGAGGAGCATCATGGCTAGGAGGATCAACAGATACACTTATGGCAAGTGGTGTGGGAACAATTTCAGCCTCACCAACCAATGCAGATTCCATTTTGATCGGAGTTCAAAATGGAGGGAATAATTATTCCCATGGAATTTATCGTTCTATTGATGGAGGGAACACATGGAAATTATCCAACTTTAATCCTACAACAGTTGGTTTAGGAGGATTAGGAAATTATTTTAGAATATATAAAATTGCTTACCATCCAACAATTGCAAATTTAATTTACATTGGAACTACAGCAGGTTTGTATAGATCTACGGATAATTTAACTACTTGGACAAAAGTGATTTCTTCTGGAAATATACAGCAAATTGATTTTCATTCTACGAATAACAGTATTATGTATGTTACAAATACGAATTCAACAGCTAATAGAAATAGAGTATTTTATTCGTTAAATAATGGATTAACTTTTACTGGATCTAATACTATTCTAGGAAATAATGGAAGTACAGGATATCTTTCGATTAGTAATGATTGTAACGATTGTGTTTTCTTCGCATCATCTAACGGAATATGGACTTCAAAAGATAAAGCAGTTAACTTTACATTCATGAGTAATCCACCAGAATCATGTTTAGGTTTTGCAGTAAATGATTTAGATACTTCAAAAATGGTATATGGTTATGTGGATGTTGTGACTTCATCTGACGGAGGGAGAACATCTAATCAAGTTACTTGGTGGAGTTTAGGTAATTCTAACCACGGAGCTGGAAATTATGACCAAAGATTACACTCTGGAGGAAGTTATATTCATGCAGATTTACACCCAGCAAAATGCATAAACGGAGTTTATTATGTGGGTACAGATGGATTATTTGCAAAAAGTGCAGATAATGGAGCAACTTGGGTTGTAATAAGTGATGGACTTGGAATAAGAGAAAATTATAGTTTGGGAGCCAGTCAATCTAATCATTTTAGGTCAATAAGTGGATCACAAGATAATGGAACAAGTATTAAGCATAAAGATAGTTGGATAGAGTTTTACGGAGCAGATGGAATGGAAGCTATTATTCACCCATTAAATGACGATTATATGATGGGAAGTGTGCAATACGGAACGAGAAGAAAAACGACAGATGGGGGATTAACCCAAAGTGGAGTTTCTCCTTCAGGTCAAAATGGTTCTGGAAATGGAGCTTGGGAAGCGCCACTTGCATACAATCCTAACGATCAAATGGAGGTGTTTAATTTTGCGAAAGATGTGTATGTAAGTGATCAATTTGGTGGAGCATGGCAATACAGAGGAGATCCTTTTAATAATACAATTTCAGAAGCTGCCATTGCAGAAAATAATTCGGATATAATTCTAGTAGCTAGAGGAGCATCTATAATGAAATCCAGTGACGGAGGTGTTACCTATACTAATATTTATAGTATGCCTTTGCCTACCTATACTATTACCGATATTGCTTTTGATCCAAAGGATGACGAAACTTTTATATTAACTTATAACCGTTATCAAAATGATGGAAAAAAAGTTTTCATCACGAGAGATGGAGGAAGTACTTGGTCAAATATCACTTATAATCTTGGTGATATGCCAGTTAGAGGTGCTGTAATTGACCATACAAATGCTTCTAATATTTATTTGGCTGCAGAAATTGGTGTTTTTACTAAGCCAATGAATGGTACAACTTGGGTGCTTCACAACTCAGGATTACCAAATTCTACCATCAAAGAATTGGAAGTTGTGAATGGATCTAACACATTGAGAGCAGCAGTTTGGGGTAGAGGATTATGGGAATATACTTTGGTAGGAAGACAAAATTACCCAGCAATAACTCAAACTTGGCTGAATGACAAACCAACAGATGTTGCTCCAAAAGAAGGATGGTTAGAGCATATTACTTCAAGAGTTTCTTACAGTGGAACTTTAACTTCTGTTTATGCGAAGTATTCCATTGGCACACCAATTTTCAATAATTTGATGGGAATGAGAAATACAACAGATAGTACTTATTCAACTTATGTACCAATCCCTGTTTACCCTGTAGGAACAAAAATATTTTTCAAAGTATTTGCAGTAGGAACTAATGGCGATACAACTGAAACTTATAAATTTCAATATACTGTGAGATTTAATCCATCGGCAAGTATTAAAATAAAAAGGAAAGATAAATTAATAGTTAAAGTATTTCCAAACCCTACGGAGGGACAAGCTAAAATTCAGTTTAATGAAACAATTAAAGAAGGGACATTAACTTTATATGATGAATTGGGAAAAAGAATACTAGATCAGAAAATAGATGGATTGAATGCATTAGATTTAAACATTACTGAATGTGCTTCTGGATTGTATTTTGTGTTGATTCAGTCAGGAGAAAAAAGAACAATAGAACGATTAATTAAAAAATAAAATGTCAAATTATTTTGCACATGAATCTGCCGTCATTGATGAGGGTTGTCAAATTGGTAATGAAACCAAGATTTGGCATTTCTCTCACATTATGTGCAATGCAGTAATTGGAGATAAATGCAATATTGGACAAAATGTAGTTATTTCTCCTGCTGTAGAGTTGGGAAATAACGTAAAAGTTCAAAATAACGTTTCTATTTATACAGGTGTAAAGTGCGAAGATGATGTGTTTTTGGGCCCTTCTATGGTATTTACGAATGTGATAAACCCAAGAAGTGCAATTATTAGAAAAGAAGAATACCTTCAGACAATTGTAAAAAAAGGGGCTTCTATTGGTGCAAACGCGACAATTGTATGCGGAAATGACATTGGAGAATATGCTTTTATTGGAGCTGGAGCAGTAGTAACAAAAGAAATTCCACCTTATAGTTTGTGGGTAGGGAATCCTGCAAAACAAATAGGATGGGTAAGTGAATATGGACATAGATTAAATTTTGATTCTGAAAACAAAGCAATTTGTGAAGAATCAAAACAAGAATATAAATTGGAGGATGGAATAGTAATTCCTGTAAAACAATAAGAATGAATAAAATAAAATTTGCAGTTGTAGGAAACGGACATATTGGAAAACGACATGCCGAAATGATAGTAAGAAACGAAGGGGCTGAACTAGCTGCTTTGTGTGATGTTAGGCCAAAAGATGAGCTAGGCATAGAAAATTTTGACGCTCCCTTTTTCAATTCAATAGATGATTTATTGGCAAGTGATGTAGAGTTTGATGTACTGACAGTAAGCACGCCAAATGGAATTCATGCTTCGCATAGTTTAAAAGCAATAGAAGCCGGAAAACACATTGTATGTGAAAAACCAATGGGACTTAACAAAGCAGATTGTGAAGATATTATGCACCTTGCTTTACAAAATAATAAGCAAGTATTTTGTGTGATGCAAAATAGATATTCTCCGCCATCAGCTTGGCTTAAGGAGATTATGGATAAAAAATTGCTAGGGAATATTCATATGGTTCAGCTTAATTGCTACTGGAATCGTGACGATCGTTACTACAAAAAAGGGGGATGGAAAGGAACTCCAGATTTAGATGGAGGAACTTTGTTTACTCAATTCTCTCATTTTATTGATATCATGTATTGGTTGTGTGGAGATATTGATAACATAAAGGGAAATTTCAAAGATTTTACTCATAAGGATTCTACAACTTTTGAAGATTCAGGATTAGTAACTTTTGATTTCTTGAAAGGAGGAATGGGATGCTTGAATTATTCTACGGCAGTGTGGGATAAAAATCTAGAAAGTAGCCTTACAATTATTGGGAGTAAAGGAAGTGTGAAAGTAGGCGGACAATACATGAACGAAGTGGAATATTGTCACATTGATGGATATGAAATGCCTGTGTTACCACCTAGTAACCCAGCAAATGATTACGGACCTTACAAAGGCTCTGCGGCAAATCACAATTATATTATTGAAAATGTAGTAGACACTTTGAATGGTAAAACAAAAACAACTACCAATGCGCTAGAGGGGATGAAAGTGGTTGATATTATTGAAAGAATATACAAAGTAAGAGACGAGCAAGGGTATTAAAAAGATGTAATTATAAATTATTAGTTTTCCATAAAACTAAAAAAGACTGACTTTATGTACAATAAACTAGTAAACAAAGAGGCAACATTAGCTGTAATTGGACTTGGATATGTAGGATTACCAATTGCGCTTGAATTTGCAAAAAAAATCAGGGTAATAGGATTTGATATCAATGCTGAGAGAGTAGAGTTGATGAAAAATAACATTGATCCAAGTAAAGAATTAACAGCATCTGATTTTGAAGGAGCTGACATTACTTTTACAGCAAATTTAGAGGATTTGAAAGCGGCTTCGTTTTATGTAATTGCTGTACCAACACCAATTGATGAAAGTAATTTACCAGATTTAGGCCCATTACTTGGAGCAAGTAGATCAGTTGCTAAGGTGATGTCTAAAGGAGATTATGTAGTGTATGAATCGACAGTTTATCCAGGTTGTACAGAAGACGATTGTGTTCCTGTTCTAGAAGAAGTTTCAGGACTTAAATTTATCGAAGATTTTAAAGTTGGGTATTCACCAGAAAGAATAAATCCGGGAGACAAAGTTCATACTTTGAGTACAATTGTAAAAGTAGCCTCAGCTTGTGATGCAGAATCGCTTGAAGAAGTGGCTCAAACATACGAATTAGTTGTAGATGCTGGAGTTCACAGAGCAGCCTCAATAAAAGTAGCAGAAGCTGCAAAAATTATTGAAAACACGCAAAGAGATGTAAATATTGCTTTGATTAATGAGTTGTCCATTATATTTAATAGAATAGGAATAAATACGTATGATGTATTGGAAGCTGCTGGAACAAAATGGAATTTCTTAAATTTCAAACCAGGACTTGTGGGAGGACATTGTATAGGAGTAGATCCTTATTACTTAACTCACAAAGCTAGAAAAACAGGATACCATGCCAAAGTAATTAATTCAGGAAGATACGTGAATGATTCTATGGGGTTTTACATTGGAAAACAAACTGTAAAGAAAATTCTATCGCAAGGAACTAACATTATGGATGCGAGAGTTCTTGTAATGGGGGCTACTTTCAAAGAGAATGTAAGTGATATCAGAAACTCTAAAGTGGTAGATGTAATTCGTGAATTAGAATCATTTTCTTGTAATGTTGAGGTAGTAGATGCACATGCAAGTTCGGAAGAATTGATGCATGAATATGGATTTGGATTGGTTGTAGAACCTATAGGAAAATATGACGCAATTATTTTGGCAGTAAATCACGAAGAATATGTAAAGTTAGATGAATCCTACTTCCAAAGTTTCTTACATACAGGCAAGGGAGTTTTTGTTGATGTAAAAGGAATAATGAAAGATAAGATTACTAACATTGAGTACTGGAGTTTGTAAAGGTTACACTCTACTTATCCTGTGAGGATCGTCATTATCATCTTGAATCCCGTCTTTTACTTTCTTGATTTTTATAGCTAGATGGGCAAAATCGCGGTGTTTTAATAATAACCAAGTAAGAGAATCTTCGTCTCCATCTCCTGCAAGTGCCATTCTCCAAAGAACTTCAAATTCATTTTTCTTAAGCCACTCTAACGCTTTTTTGTTTCTTTCCACACCTTGAATTAAAGCCAGTAAATGAGGGTATTTATTCTTCATTAACCATTCACGAGCATCATCTTTTAAGTTGAGTGCGAATACAAATGTATACAGCTCTGGATAACCATTTTTACCTAGCCAATCTCTTATTTTTTTGTTGCCACCAATAGCTTCGCCCCAAGCTAATAATATTTTAGCTGGGTAAACAAGCGGTTTAAATTTTACTGTTTCTGCCATTAAAAATCAATTCGGTAATAAAACAAGGGTAAAAATCCAAGTTGTGGAGTTTTTGTAATCCTTGAAGGATCTTGTGGTGTGGGAGCATAAGTTAAAGCAAGAATATTTTCTATGCCAAATACATTTACTAAATCCAATCCAAATTCGTGTGTTAACTTACTCGTGTTTAATTTATAATTCACTTTCAAGTCTGCTCTAAAATAGTCTTTAAATTGTTTTTCATTGTATTGGTCATCCAAGAAAATTACTTCTCTAGCTATTGCAGATGCAGTGGTATCAACCAATCCATATCTTTTTCCGCCAGCCCAGGAAATGTTTGCTCCAATTAGTGCAGTTCCTCTTTTTCCAAGTTTAAACTCTTTTCCAATTAAAAAATTTGCAGCAAAGTTTCCGTTAAAGTCTGTATTTCTTTCTATCCCATCACTTCCTCTATATTTACTATCATAAATTGCTCCAGTAAACATAACGTAGAAAGTAGCATCAAAATTATGTTTCACAGTTAATTCCAATCCATAGTTGTTTCCAGTTCCAGTGTTTTGAAGTGAATCAGGAAAAAGCCTTGAAAAACCAGACCCTTGATTTACCATAGAGAAAGACGATGGTTTAACTTCTACAGGAATATTATACAGATATTGATAATAGATTTCTGCTTTCAAAGATGTCTTTTTAGAAATAGCATTGCTATAACCAATCACAGAATGAAAACTTTTGGAGAAATCCATTTTGTTATTGTGTTGGCTTTCTTCGCTTCCATTACCAGTTGGGATTTGATAAAAGTAGGTGTAAGACGGTTGAATTTGGCTGTGCAATCCAATTCCAGAAGAAAGAACTTGTTTCTCGTCCAGGTTCCATCTCATACTCACTCTTGGCTCTATCAATGAAATACTTTCTGATTGAGTAAATGCTTGTGCATGAAGACCAAAATTCATCACAAATCTTTCCGAAAACTTATGTTTTAGTTGAGCATAAGGTTGAATTAAAGCAGCAGTTCCCTTATAGTCCCATCTCAAATCCCAGTAGTTGGCTATATCACCAATTGGCGTAGTATTATCTCTAAATACACTGTCGTGAAAATCATAAATAAAGAAATCAGTATTCACTCCATACTTTAAGATTGATTTATTGCTCAATTTTTTATTAATGTAGGTAGCAGCAGAAAATTTATATTGCCTAAATCTATAATTTAGAATAGTATACATGTCATCTAACTGATACAATCCATCAGGCTTAAGTGTTCTTGTAAAATAATCATGAGTAGCTTTTTGCTGCTCTACAGAGCCCGCTATAGTAGTTTTCCAAAAGGCCTTTTTTTTCAGTGGCTTAAGATAAGTCACTCCCATTACTCCCATTGCTGTTGAAAAATGTTGATCCCTGTCATTCTCTCCATAAATGTTAAGATCTTCATTGGGTTTTTCTTCGTCACTAAACATAATATCTATATTACTAAGTCCAGAAATAGCAAACAAAGAAAGTGTTCCTCCTTTTTTTTGTGGGAAGTTTAATTTAAAGGATAAATCTTGATAACTAGGAATAGCATCAGTACCTACTTTTATATTTAGGCTTTCGAAAAGGGATAATGTAGAATAGCGATAAGCTATTAAATAGGAAGAGCCTGTTTTTTTATTCAAGGGTCCTTCGGCTATTATTTCTGTTCCCAAAAAACCAAATTGTCCCGAGAATTCATGTTTTTGATTGTTTCCATTCCTTAGTTTCAAATCAAAAACTCCAGCTATACTATTTCCATATTCGGCTGGGAAAGCGGCAGTAAAAAAATCTGAATTTGCCATCAGTTTATTATTCAAGATAGAAACTGGGCCTCCAGAAGAACCCGCAATAGAAAAATGATTTGGGTTTGGAATGTCAATTCCTTCTACTCTCCACAAAACCCCAAGTGGTGAATTTCCTCTAACTACAATGTCATTTCTAGAATCATCTGCACCTTGCACTCCTGCAAAATTTGCAGCCATTCGAGCAGGGTCGTCTCTGCTTCCTGCGTATTTTTTTGTTTCTTCTACCGAAAAACTGGTTACACTTGCTAGAGCCATGTCGTTTTTTACTCCATCATTTTCATCTCCAGAAATCTCTATTGTTTTCAATGTCTTAAAAGACTCCTCTAACCCTATATTTAAAATCAATTCTTTTCCTGAATTAATTATTACTGGAACATTTTTGTTGTAATAACCTATATACGTAATCCTTATACTATGCCTTCCAAGTGAAACTCCTTCTATTCGGTAGTTTCCATCAAGATCTGTGGATGCGCCAAGTATTTTAGATGTTTCAGTTGTAACAAGTATTGTAGCTCCTATTATGGGAGAGAAAGTTTCTTTATCTACTATTTTACCTCTTACTGTTTGGGTGGTTTGACTTAGAAATAAGAAGGGAAAAATAAGTGACGATAATAATAATATTCCTTTTTTCATTTTAGTTTTTTAATCAATGAATAAGGTTAAATATAAGTAAATATTTATTATTTCTATAAATATAGGTTGTCAGATAACCTTAATTAAAGGTAGGGCACCCGTAAGGACTATCTTCTCTAAATCCACAAGGATTTATACTCAGTGTCACTTCGTGGGAGTTGGAGCTTCCAAATTGAATTTTTGATAAACTGTAGTCATAAGAATACCCCACTTTAAAATAATTCAATAAATTGAAATTAATTAATCCAGCAACAGCATCTATATTTCTGTAGGATACACCTATAGAAAATTTATTTTTATAATCTACCATCGTATTTATATCAATTGCCCATGGAGCAGCCTTAGAAAACTTAAATAAAGTAGAAGGAATAACCGACCAATCGTCTGTTAGTTTAATGTTTAATCCTCCTAGTAAAGTACCGTGTCTATTGAGTCTGGTGTCTTTCGTTCCAACTGATTTTTGTTCGTTTCCAAGTGTTTGTTGTAAGGTTGCTCCCATAAACCATTTATCCGATTGTAGAAAAATACCAGGTGTAATTTCAGGGAAAATAGTCGATCTTTTAGAGTTATTTACCGCAGCATCATTATTATTGATAAGTGTCACTTCACTTGCATCAAATTTTATTTGTTCTACACCAAAAAACATTCCCATAGAAAGTAATACTTTTTTTGATACTGGGAAATGATAAGAGTAGGCACCTTTAAGTTTGGTTCTTGTAAATGGCCCATAAGAATCTTGCAATACAACTAATCCCATGGCATGTTTATATCCCAATCCAAATTTATCTTGTTTTAGAGTAGTATTAAAACTTCCGTAAGTTGTAACTGGCGCTCCTTCAAATCCACTCCATTGAGTTCTGTGTCCGAGTGTTAGATCTAAACAACCTTTACTTCCGGCAACAGCAGGATTGTAAGCAAATTGATTTAATAAATAATTCGTGTATTGCGGAATTTGTTGTGCAAATAGCGAAGAGGTACTTATTAATAAACTAATTAAAATTATTTTTCTCATCTGTATCAAATTGTTAGTTAGTTTGCAACTGAGCCACTTTTTTTATGGCAGTTGGTTTTCAATAATTAATTGCCCGTTATGGACTTAGTAGATAATTGTTATTGATCCAGTTTTAACTCTTTCTTCTTTGGAGTCAATACTTAAACTTATCGTATAGTAATAAGTAGAAGCAGGTAAAGCTTTTCCATTTCGTGTTCCATTCCATCTTGCAGAAGTAGGGTAGCCAATTGTTTTAAAAACGATTTGTCCCCATCTGTCAAACACGGTAACCTCCGCTTTTGGGAAGTTGTCAATTAGCATAATTTGCCAAGTGTCATTTACTCCATCCGAGTTAGGTGTAAAAGTATTTGGGATATAAATAGAATCCAAAATATTAACAATGACATCAGCAAAAAAACGACATCCCTCAGTTGATGTGGCTGTTAATATATAATTTGTAGTACTAAGAGGTGTAGCTATAGGATTTGCAATATTTGGATTGTCTAATGTACTTCCTGGAGCCCATGAGTAAGTAACTCCACCAGTTCCATTAAGTTGAGTAGAACCTCCAAAAGGAATGTTTACATAAGGACCAGCATCTATTGTTATGAATGGATGAACATTAATAATTAATGCATTAGAGTTTGACACAGCTCCGCAATCACACCAAAGTTCTGCTGTTACAACATTTCCATCAGTAAAATAGTTTCTGCTCCAAGCGTCTCCATTTGTAGTTTCTTCTGCTTGGCCTCCGTCAATAAACCATTTTACACGAGGGTTTGTACAATTCATAGTGGATGCTGTGAATTTGACAACATCTTCTGGACAAATAGTCGTAGAACCAGCATTATTTGATATTGAAATTAAGCCTGGAGGTAAAACAACTGCTGGCCCAGATATTGAGATGGAAAAACCACAAGAGCTTGCTGATTCACTTGCAACCAAAATATAATAAGTTGTATTAGCAGCCAATCCAATAGCATTAAGCGTAAAATTTGCAGTAGAATTTACAACACAGTTCGATACAGAAGTGTATGTTGCAGAATTACAAGGAGTAGGAGCTCCATAAACAGTTCCGCTTATTCCGCCAGATCCAATAGAACAACTTATTGCAGAAATAGCTATGTCTGCATTTCCTCCAGTCGCATTGGTTGTAAATTGATACCAAATTGTTTTTTCCATATCAAAACATGCCGATCCAACTACGGTTGGTCCGTCTGCACAAGTTGCACAAACTTGTGCAGTTGCACCATCTGTGTTTCCAGTTTTGTTGTTTCCTATACAAATGGTTGTCGCTCCTGTACAGTTGTCATTACTTGGCTGAGCATAAGAAGTTAAAAAACTAGTAAATGCTAATAAGGTTAATAAAAGGTGTTTCATTTTTGTTTTTTTTATAAATCTAATCTTTTCATTAGGTAATCAAATCGGTCTTTCATTTCATCATGATTTTGCTCTTTTTGGTAGCTTTCTATCACAGTGTAATCATACCTATTAAAAGTTTGAAGGATTGCTCCTAAATCTTTTTTATTTATTTTTATAGTCACCTCCATTTCTGTTGTTTCAGGGGAAGAAGTAATGAACGAACTAAGAATTCTTGCATTATTACTCTCTACTATTTGTGCAATTTGTGCCAAAGAATAATCCTTAGAGTTTACACTTAATACAATCACGCCACCCGGTTCTTTTACAGAGGTTGTGTTTGTAGTTAACGTCATAAGATGCGAAAGAGTTGTGGAACCAATGTAATTATCATTTCTGTCTAGAATAGGTAAAATAGTTAAATGATTATCCGACATCTGTTTCATAGCCTCAAAAATGTGCTGATATTCATATGTAAATACATGCATTAACTGGATATTACTTTCAGCTATTGTCTCATTCTTATAATTAAAATCGAGTAAACTTTCCTCAGATATAATCCCCTCAAATGTATTGTCGTTAACAACAGGTAAATGAGAAATTTTAAATTCACTCATCCAAGAAACTGCTTTACTGCATTTTTCATTAAGCTTAATAGGTGGTAAGCTTTCTATTATGAGTTGTGATGCTGTCATTTATATAAAAAAAACGAGTTTTTATTGATTGGTATTTTTGTATAGTTAATTGTTGGCTACCTTTGTACTGTAAGAATTTATTTTTTCTTTTAATTAAGACCAACAATATTACAAAAATATGATAAAATTAAGTGTAAACGTTAATAAAATTGCAACTATAAGGAACGCTAGAGGAAATAACGTTCCTAATTTATTGAATGTTGCATTGGATATTGAAAAATTTGGAGCTGAAGGTATCACAGTTCATCCGAGACCAGACGAAAGACACATCAGGTATTCGGATGTATATGATTTATCAAAACGAATAACAACTGAATTTAATATTGAAGGATATCCAAACCAAAAGTTCATAGATTTAGTATTAGAGGTAAAGCCTCATCAAGTAACTTTAGTTCCAGACCCACCTCA
The DNA here is from genome assembly GCA_905182785.1 of uncultured Flavobacteriales bacterium. Taxonomy (GTDB): domain Bacteria; phylum Bacteroidota; class Bacteroidia; order Flavobacteriales_D; family CAJJDF01; genus CAJJDF01. The sequence goes on along the minus strand of CAJJDF010000055.1, from coordinate 5,330 downwards.
TGTATTGACATCTAACGCAGGATGGAAAATAAAGGAAAATAAAGAATTGTTGAACGAAGTGTTAGCTGAGTTTTCTAAAGCAGGAATAAGAACGGCTTTATTTATGGAGCCCTTAGTTTTTGATGTTGAACAAGTTGAGTTTGTTAATGTAGACAGAATAGAACTGTACACAGAAGCTTATGCTTCAAATTATGCAAATAAAGAAAATGCCATAAAACCATTTATCGAATCGGCTCTTATTGCCTCAAAATTGGGAGTAGGAATAAATGCAGGACATGATTTAAGTTTAGATAATTTGGCGTATTTTAAACAAAATATTCCAAATTTATTGGAAGTTTCAATTGGTCACGCGTTAATTTCGGATTCACTTTATTTTGGATTAGAAAAAACAATTGAATTATACTTAAAAGAATTAGAATGAAAAAAGTACTTGGAGTAATCCCATCAAGATATGCCTCTACAAGATTTCCTGGAAAACCCTTAGTAGATATCAATGGAAAATCTATGATAAGAAGAGTAGTGGAGCAATGCCAAAAAGCTGAAAAACTTGATAAAGTGATTGTTGCTACAGATGACAAAAGGATTTATGATCATGTGTTGGAATTTGGTGGGAACGCTATGATGACAGCAGATACTCATAAGTCTGGTACAGAAAGATGCGGAGAAGTGATAGAGAAACTAGAGGACAAAGAAGAATTTTTTGATATTGTGGTTAACATTCAAGGAGACGAACCATTTATTTCACCAGCTCATATTAATAAAGTATGTGATATTTTATTAAATGACGACCAAGCAGAGATAGGTTCATTGGCAAAGAAAATTACTACAGAAGAAGAGTTGTTCAATGAGAATGTTGTAAAAGTAGTAATGACAGAAGAATCGGAAGATGAAGAGCCAAGAGATGCACTGTACTTTAGCAGACATCCTATTCCATTTATGAGGGGAAAGAAACAGAGCGAATGGTTGGCTAATGCGAATTATTACAAGCACATAGGAATTTATGCTTTTAATATTGATGAGTTCTATGAAATTCAAGAAATAGAAAAATCTATGCTTGAGGATGCAGAAAGTCTGGAAAATTTAAGGTGGCTTTCTCATCATTTTACAATACAAATAGCTGAAATTAAAGAAGATACTATAGGGATAGATACTCCCGAAGATTTGAATAAAATTAATTTTAATTGAATTTTTTAACAAAAGTGATATCAATTAGATGATAATACTTAACTTTGTTAATATAACACAGTGAAAAAATTAGATAAACATATAGAAGAGTTATTGCACAATCACGATTGTGTAATTTTGCCAAGTTTTGGTGGTTTTATTACCAGCAAGATGCCTGCGTTCTATAACAAGTTTACCTCTGTATTTCATCCAGCCAAGAAGAAAATTCTATTTAACAAACATTTAGTTTTTAATGACGGATTACTTGCTACGCAGGTTGCAGAGAAGAAATCTATGTCTGTAGAAGAAGCAAATCAATTGCTTATTCAGTTTAAGGACGATTGTTTTTTGAGTTTAAATGAAGAGGGTAGAGTAGTGATTGAAAAAGTTGGAGTTTTGTTTTTTGACAAAGAGAAAAATATTCAATTTCAGCAGTCAAGCACTAATTTTCTAAAAGAATCATTTGGTTTATCAGCCTTATCGTTAGATAAAGTAAAAGAAGCAGCAGTTAAACCAGCTGCGAAATTTGTTGCAATTGTTAGGAAGGAAGAAGTAAAAGTGGATAGAAAAGCTATTGTAGTTACAAAACCAGTTAAACAAGGATCTAAAAATAGAAGAGCTGTATTGCTCCCATTGTTATTAATTCCACTAATTATGGGTGGACTTTTTATTGGGAATCAACAAGGTGTTATTGGCGAAAACAAGATTAATATTTCTAGTTTCAATCCATTTTATTCTGTCAATGTGGAAGAGTATATCCCAAGAAATGGGAAAATATTTTTGACAGAAAATAGTGCGCTTACAGAAGAGAATATTGTAAATGAAACTGTATGCGTTGAGAATGAAATACTACTAATAGATAATTTAGAAAAGCAGACTAAAATGATACCTGCAATAATAGATTCTACATTAAATGTTGTTAATAAAGTCCCTCAAGAATTAAAATATCATGTAATTGCGGGATGTTTTAGTGTAAAAGAAAATGCCGATAATTTAGTTAATTCTTGGATTGATAAAGGAAACCAGTCAAGTATTGCAGATACAAAAGGGAGTTTCTACAGGGTTGCTATACAGAGTTTTGCGACAAGAAAAGAAGCTAGGTCTTTTCTTAAAGAAATAAAAAAAACTTACGAAAACTCTCTTTGGATTTTAAAAAAATAAACAATCCATTGTTAAAAAAAATAAATTTTCAAAAACTTTTTTTAATAGTTGCCGTAACCTATTAGACCAAAACGGTCGAATTGAAAAAAAAATTATTCATATTATTTACCTTTCTATCATTTTTGGGTTCTGCACAATCCGATAAAGTTTTTATTGAAAACAAAGGACAATGGGACTCAAGGATTTTATATAATCAGATATTGCCTGATGGGAATTTATTTTTAGAGAAAGATGGTTTTACTTATTCTTTGTTTGAGAAGTCATATATTCAAAATCTTCACCAAGACAAGAAAACTCCTGCACCAGATTCAATAAAATCACATGTCGTAAAAACCAAGTTTATTAATTTTAACCCTTTGGTTTCTTTAAGAAAGGAAAATGAATCTTCATTTTACTATAATTATTTCTTAGGGAACGACAAATCTAAATGGCAATCTAAAGTTAGGTCTACTTCCAAAGTAACTTACCAAGAACTATACAGGAAAATTGATTTATCAATTTATACAGAATTTGGTTCTACTAAATACGATTTCATTGTTAAGCCTGGAGCTGAAGAGTCTAATATTCAAATTGATTATTTGGGTGCAGATGATATTTATTTACAAGATGAAAAATTAATAATAGTAAATACTATCAATGACATTGAGGAAGCAAAACCATTTTCGTATCAATTAATAAAAGGGAAAAGAGTTGAAGTTCCTTGTCGATATGTTTTAAACGGGACAGTATTATCGTTTATATTTCCTAATGGTTATGATAAATCTCAAGAGTTAATAATTGATCCAATTATTGTTTTTTCTACTTACTCTGGTTCAACAGCTGATAATTTTGGGTTTACCGCTACTTACGATAAAGATGAAAATACTTATGCAGGAGGAATAGTTTATGGAGGAGGTGTTTATCCAACAACAATTGGAGCTCACCAAACCTCATTCAATACTTCAGCCTCATATTACATAGATATTGCGATTAGTAAATTCAATAAGAATGGGTCTGCTTTAATTTATTCTACTTATTTGGGAGGTTCACGAAGTGAAGCACCTCATAGTATATCTGTGAATAATAAAGATGAATTATTTGTAATGGGTACTACTGGATCAAGTAATTTTCCAACTTCTAATAACGCTTATGATGGAACTTTTTCTGGAGGAGTAGATGTAAGGCCTATATATTCTGGAGTTTATTATTTACATGGGTGTGATTTATTTGTAACAAAATTTAATGTCTCAGGAACGGCTATTTTAGGGTCAACTTTTATAGGAGGAACAGGAAATGATGGAGTAAATACTGATGCTTCCTTAGCTTATAATTATGGAGATGCATTTAGAGGAGAGATTACAATTGATTCTTCTGGAAATGCAATTGTAGCTTCTACAACAAACTCTACAAATTTTCCTACAACAGTTGGAGCTCCCCAAACTACTTTTGGAGGTGGTTTCTCAGATGCTTGTCTTTTTGTTTTAGATTCAAATCTTCAGAACTTAACTTGGTCTACCTATTACGGAGGATCAGCACAGGATGCTGGTTATGGAGTTCAGTTTGATTCTTACGATAATTATTTCATGACGGGAGGAACAAAGAGTTCAAATTTAGTTACTTCTGCTACAGCTTATGACAGAAGTTACAATGGAAATGAAGATGGTTTTATTACTAAATATAACACGACCTCTAATTTATTAATAGCTTCAACTTATATAGGGACAAGCGGATATGATCAATCTTATATGGTTCAAGTAGATATAAATGATGATGTTTATATTGCAGGTCAATCATTAGGTAATTATCCTGTTTCTTTAGGTGTGTATAGTAATCCAGGTTCCTCTCAAATATTTCATAAATTTTCAAATAATTTAGATTCCTCTTATTGGAGTACAGTAATCGGTTCAGGAAGAGGGACCGTAGATATCTCTCCCTCAGCATTTTTGGTGAATGATTGTGGGTTGGTTTATTTATCTGGGTGGGGAGGAGTTACCAATAGGTATTATAGAGCTAGTGGAAGTAGCACGTCTGGCCTGCCAATCACAAGTGATGCTTTTCAATCTACAACAGATGGCAGTGATTTTTATTTAATGGTGTTGGATAAAGATGCTACAGCATTAAGATATGGAACTTATTATGGAGGTGCTATTAGCCATGAACATGTAGACGGAGGAACAAGTAGGTTTGATAAAAAAGGAAATGTTTATCAAGCGATATGTTCAGGTTGTGGAGGACATAGTGATTTACCAACAACACCCGGAGCTTGGTCCAACACGAATAACAGTACAAATTGTAACGTAGGAGTAATTAAAATGAATGTAGCTTTTATTCAATCTATTGCAAGTACACCAGCACCTTTTATTTGTTTACCAGATTCAGTTAATTTCATAAATAATAGTAGTGGAGGAAATACTTATAAATGGTATTTTGGAGATGGAGATTCTTCTTTTTTGTATCAGCCAATTCATGTTTATCCAGATACTGGAGTTTATAATGTAACTCTAATTGTTTCTGACTCTTCGGGTTGTGTGCCTCCTGATACTGGATATACAGTTGTTTTAGCCTATAGGCCAAAAGCTTTAACAATCGATACTGTTTCAGTATTATGTCGAGGTGATTCTGTGCAATTAAATGCATATAATGGTCAATCATATAAATGGACACCTTCTGTTTTATTGTCAAATGATACTATTTCAAATCCAATAACTTTTCCAAATACTACTACCACCTATAAATTGGTTTCAGAATATTATTGTAATGTCGATTCTGTTTACTTAACTGTTAAAGTAGATACAAATAATGTGACTATAAGTCCAGATACAACAATTTGTGCAGGAACAAGTTTACTATTAACAGCAAGTGGAGGAGTAGCTTACAATTGGTATCCAGCATTAGGATTGGCAAACGGAACAACCTCAAGTCCAACGGTAACACCAACAATCTCGATGTATTATTACGTAGATGTAACAAGTTCATTTGGGTGTACATTTACGGATTCAGTGTATGTAGATTTTCATAACGATACT
>CAJJDF010000054.1 GCA_905182785.1 uncultured Flavobacteriales bacterium | reverse complement strand
CTCCTTCTCCTATTTTGTTTCCAGCCAATTCGTGACCTCTGTGAGCCACAACTTCGTTCACGTTCATGTTACTTTGCGTTCCCGAACCCGTTTGCCAAATTACCAATGGAAATTGATCCCAATGTTTTCCAGCTAAAATTTCATCACATACTTTTGCAATCAAATCTCTTTTTTCTGTAGAAAGAACTCCCAATTCATTGTTAGTATAAGCAGCAGCTTTTTTTAAGTAAGCAAATCCTTCTACAATCTCTCTCGGCATTGATGCCGAAGCTCCTATTTTGAAGTTGTTCCTAGAACGCTCTGTTTGAGCTCCCCAATATTTATCGGCAGGTACTTTTACCTCTCCAATTGTATCTTTTTCAATTCTGTATTCCATTTTTTGTCAGTCTTTAGTAATTAGTCCTTAGTAATTAGTTTTATGATTCTCGTTTTAGGCTTCGACTGTCATAAGGCGAAGTGTTTTGATTTTTAATCCCTGTGAAGAACACTCTTCAAAATTAATTAAATCCTTCGTCATTTACAATTCTTTTACCAAACTGGGCGGTCTTCCAATTATAGCTTTGTTTCCTTTTACTACGATTGGTCGTTCAATCAATTTTGGATTCTCCATCATTACTTTTATCCATTCGTGGTCGTTCAAAGTAAGGTTTTTATATTCTTCCTTATATAACTTCTCTCCCTTTCTCACAATATCAAAAGGTTTCAAATGTAATTTTGATAACAACAAAAGCAATTGTTCTTCCGTAGGAATGTCCTGCAAGTATTTTATAATTTCAATTTCAGCTCCCTCTTCTTCCAAAATCCCTAAAGCTTCCCTGCTTTTCGAACACCTAGGGTTGTGATAGATGGTGTATTTATTTTTTGACATATTTTTTTAATTTTCTCTTCATCAGTCATCCTGAATTTAGTTCAGGATCCCATAAAGAATATTTCACTTTAGAAATGGTAATATTTCAATGAATAAAGATCCTGAACTAAATTCAGGATGACACGTGTTAGTTTCCTTTCTTTTTTCAATAAAACTATTAAACGTTAGTTTTCCATTAAATAAGCTTTCAAAAAGCCGTCTATATTTCCATCCAACACAGCATCAGGGTTACTTTCTTGATAATTTGTTCTGTGGTCTTTTACCCTTCTATCGTCCAATACATAACTTCGTATTTGAGACCCCCATTCTATTTTTTTCTTGTCTCCTTCTATTTCTTCACGAGCTGCTATTTGTTTTTGCATCTCTATTTCGTACAGCTGAGATTTAAGTAATTGTAACGCTTTTTCTCTGTTCCCAAGTTGAGAACGCGTTTCCGTGTTTTCAATCACAAGCCCAGAAGGAGCGTGTCTTACTCTCACACCTGTTTCTACTTTATTTACATTTTGTCCACCAGCTCCACCACTTCTAAAAGTATCCCAAGAAATATCAGCCGGATTTATTTTAATATCAATCGTATCATCCACCAAAGGATACACATAAACCGAAGCAAAAGAAGTCATCCTTTTCCCCTGTGCATTAAATGGGCTTATCCTTACCAGTCTATGAACTCCATTTTCACCTTTCAAATAACCAAAAGCAAAATCTCCTTCAATCTCTATTGTTACCGTTTTAATTCCTGCGGCATCACCAGCTTGAAAATTCAATTCTTTCATTTTGAATTTGTTCTTCTCAGCCCACATGATATACATTCGCATCAGCATTTCAGCAAAATCGCAACTCTCAGTTCCTCCAGCTCCAGCAGTAATTTGTAATACCGCACTCAACTTATCTTCGTCAGAAGAAAGCATGTTTTTGAATTCCAATTCCTCTACTCCTCCCATCAATTGAGCATAATTGGCATCAATTTCAGGTTCATTTTCTTCGCCTTCGCTAAAAAATTCCATCAAAACCTCCAGATCTTCCTTTTTAGAAACCAATGATTTATGCATATTAACCCAATATTTTTTGGTGTTAATTTGCTTTAATGTTTTTTCTGCTTGTTTGGGGTCATTCCAGAAATCAGGATCGTGAGTTTTTATCTCCTCCTCCTCTATTTCTATTCTTTTTCTGTCTAAGTCAAAGATAGCGGTTTAGGTCCGCCAGTCTCTTTGTGATGTCAGTTAATTGATCTTGATTTATCATGATGTAAAGTTACTATTTTAATAAATTCTTTAATATAGAAATGAGAAAAAAGAGACTAGAAAAAATACTTTTCATGGTTAAATATATATACTTCGATTAGCAAATAAAAATTCTAAACTGCAAAACGTGAAGCCTGAGTGTTTCGAACTTGTTCGAAAAGTATCGAAGACTGACTATGAAAAGGAAATTTTGTTAAACAAACTTTAACAAAATTCGTAAATCATAAATAGCTATTCGTAACTGATTTTTCGTAATTTTAAACTTTCAATGAAATACGCAATGAGTAAATTAAAAATATACAATACCCTTTCGGGCAAAAAAGAAGAGTTTGTACCCATCCTCAAAGACCATGTAGGAATGTATGTTTGCGGCCCTACTGTTTACAGTGATGTTCACATAGGAAATGTCCGTACTTTTCTTTCCTTTGATATTGTATACCGTTATTTAAAGCATTCAGGCTATACTGTGCGTTACGTAAGAAATATAACGGATGTAGGACATTTATTAAATGACGAAGATTCTGGAGAAGATAAAATAGGGAAGCAAGCAAAATTGATGAACAAAGAACCAATGGAAGTAGTTCAGTTCTATACCAATGGATTTCATGATGTGATGAAAGCTTTTAATATTACCCCTCCAAGCATTGAACCTTCCGCTACTGGTCACTTGATTGAACAAATAGAAATGGTTCAAGAAATAATTAAAAACGGATTTGCTTACGAAGCGGGTGGCTCTGTCTATTTTGATGTAGAAAAATACCACGAAAAATTTCATTATGGTAAATTATCGGGAAGAAAAATAGAAGATTTAATCTCTAATACAAGAGAGCTAGATGGACAAAGTGAAAAACGAAATCCACTAGATTTTGCCATTTGGAAAAATGCAGACGAAAGTCATATCATGAGGTGGAACTCTCCTTGGGGAGAAGGTTTTCCAGGGTGGCATCTTGAATGTACTGTGATGAGCACAAAATATTTAGGTGATACTTTTGATATTCATGGAGGAGGTATGGATTTGAAATTTCCTCACCACGAGTGTGAAATAGCACAAAGTAAAGGAAGCGGAAAAACTGAACCTGCAAACTATTGGATGCATACAAATATGCTTACAATGAATGGTGCAAAAATGAGTAAATCGGTAGGAAATGTTGTTTCTATTGAGGAGCTTGGTTCCGGAGACCATCTTTTATTAGAAAAAGGATTTTCTCAAATGGCGATTCGTTTCTTCATGTTGCAATCGCATTATTCGAGTACGCTCGATTTATCCAGTAAAGCTATTGCTGCTTCCGAAAAAGGATTTGAAAAATTGATGACTGCTCTAGAAACTTTAGATTCTTTAAAAACCTCTAACACTTCATCTGTTGAGATAAATGGAGTGAAACAGAAGTTTGAAGATGCAATGAATGATGATTTTAATACCCCAATTTTAATCTCCCATTTGTTCGAAGTGGTAAAAATCATCAATTCTATTCAAGCAGAAAAAGAAACGATAACAGAATCCGTTTTGTTGGAATTGAAAAACTTATTGAACAGTTACGTATTTGATGTTTTAGGATTGCAATCCACAAAAAAAACTGAGTCTCAAGATGAATTAACAGAGGAGCTCATGACTTTGTTCATTAAAATGAGAAAAGAAGCCAAGGATAATAAAAATTATGAGCTTGCAGATGAAATAAGAAACAAATTAACGAGTTTGAATATTACATTGAAAGACTCCAAAGAAGGAACAGCATGGGAAAAAGAATAACATTATTTTTACTGGGTTTAATTCTGGTTGCATCTTGTAAAGATGCAAATCCAGACACGCCAAAAACTGATGATAAACCTGTGAAAATTGTTAGAGTAATTACTCCTCAATTCAATCAAGATTCGGCATACCAATACATTCAAAACCAAGTAGATTTTGGACCAAGAGTTCCAAACTCAAAAGGTCATTTAGCCTGTGCAAGTTGGTTAAATTCAAAACTACAAAGTTTTGGTGCAGAAACAATTATTCAAAAAGGAGAAGTAACAGCATTTAACGGAGATAAATTAAACATTCAGAACATCATTGGGCAGTTCTCTCCTGAGAAAACTCAAAGAATATTATTGTTTGCTCATTGGGATACTAGGCCAGTTGCGGATAAAGATATAAAAGACGCAGACAAACCAATAGATGGTGCCAATGATGGAGGAAGTGGAGTGGGTGTTTTACTAGAAATAGCAAGACAATTTAGCCTAAAAGAACCCAATTATGGAGTAGATATAATCTTCTTTGATGCCGAAGATTATGGTACTTTCAGAGGAAGAAGTTCTTCTATGAAAGACGATTGGTGTTTGGGAAGCCAGTATTGGGGTAAAAATCCACCCATACCAAATTACCGTCCAAAATATGGAATTTTATTGGATATGGTAGGTGAAAAAAATGCTCAATTCCCTAAAGAATATTTCTCTACTTACTTTGCTAAAAACTTAGTGGATAAAGTATGGAATACAGGAAGAAGATTAGGCTATTCTAATTATTTCATTTCAACTGAATTAGGTTACAACCAACAAATTACTGATGACCATAGGTATGTAAACATCTTAGCCAATATTCCATCTATAGACATAATAAGTTACGATCCCAACCAAAATAAATTTGGAGATTATCACCACACCCATGCGGATAACATGGATATAATTGATAAAAACTCATTAAAAGCAGTTGGACAAACTGTGATAGAAGTTATTTATCAGGAGAAATAGAAAATTAAACAATCCAATAAAGTCAATGTATATTAGGCTTTATTAAATATTTATTATACATTTGTGAAGTATTAGAAGGTAAAAGGGAGCTTATGGTTCCCTTTTTTATTGGGAAAAATGGTAAATAAAGACACAGTATTAGAATTAATTAATGAAAAATTAGAAGAGAATCCAGAGTTCTATCTAGTTGATCTTAAGATTAATAACGCAAATAAAATTTACATTGAAATAGATCACAAGCTGAATCCTATTTCAATTAACGATTGCATTGGGTTTAGCCGTCAGGTTGAGCACAATTTGGATCGTGAGGAAGAAGATTTCGAACTCGAAGTTACTTCTCCGGGATTAAGTCAACCTTTTAAGGTGCATTACCAATACATCAAAAACCTTGGGAAAGAAGTGAAAGTAATGCTAAACTCTAGCAAAACTGTACAAGGAATTCTTGAAGAAGTTACTGATGAAGACATAATGGTTTCTTTTGAAACAAAAGAAAAGATTGAAGGAAAAAAGAAAAAGCTAAAGGTGCAACACGAGCAAAAAATACAGTTCGAAGAGATAAAAGAAACTAAAATAATTGTAAAATTTAAATAAGACCCAATGGATAGTATAAATTTAATTGATTCATTCGCAGAATTTAAGGAGTTTAAAAACATTGATAGAGTTACCATGATGGGAGTTCTTGAAGAGGTTTTTAGAGCAATGGTGAGAAAAGCCAATGGAACTGATGAAAATGTAGATGTAATTATCAATGTGGACAAAGGAGATTTGGAACTGTGGATCAACAAAAAAGTAGTTGCGGATGGTGCGGTTGAAGATCCTGCTTTGGAAATTGAGTTATCAAAAGCACTAAAAATTGAAGACGATTTTGAAATTGATGAAGAAATTGCAATTGAGATAAAAATCGAAGATTTTGGAAGAAGAAATATTTTAGCTCTTCGTCAAAACTTGATTAATAAAATAATGGAACTTGAAAAGGACAATGTTTTCAAGAAATACAAAGATAAGATTGGTGAATTATTAACTGGAGAAGTTTACCAAATATGGAAAAGAGAAATGTTGATTTTGGACGAAGAAGGAAATGAGTTAATCCTTCCTAAATCAGAACAAATACCAGGTGATTTTTTCAAAAAAGGAGACACTATAAGAGCTGTTGTAGAAAGAGTAGATCATTCTAATAACATGCCAAGAGTTATATTGTCTAGGACATCTGAAGCTTTCCTTGAAAGATTGTTTGAACTAGAAATACCAGAAATTTTTGATGGACTAATTACTATCAAAAAGATTGTAAGAACGCCAGGAGATAGAGCAAAGGTAGCTGTAGAATCTTATGACGACAGAGTGGATCCAGTAGGAGCTTGTGTTGGAATGAAAGGAGCAAGAATACATGGAATTGTAAGAGAATTAAGAAACGAAAACATTGATGTAATTAACTACACGGATAACGTGAAGTTATTAATACAAAGAGCTTTGAGTCCTGCAAAAGTTGGTTCTGTAGAACTAGTAGAAGAAACAGGAAGAGCAAATGTATATTTACACCCAGACGAGGTTTCTAAAGCAATAGGAAGAGGTGGACAAAACATTAAATTGGCTGGTAAATTGACTGGTTACGAAATTGATGTATATAGAGAGGGTGCTGAAGATATTGAAGATGTTGATTTAAGTGAATTTTCTGATGAAATTGAATCTTGGGTTATTGATGAACTAAAAGCCATTGGATGTGACTCTGCTAAGAGTGTAATCGCAATTGGGAAAGATGATTTAGTAAAAAGAACAGACCTAGAAGACGAGACAATAGATGACATCTTGAAGATTCTTAAGTCTGAATTTGAATAAATTTATTGGTAGTTATCCAAATAAATTATATTTTTAAAAGATAGAGTAAAAACAAAATTACTACATGGCGGTAAAGAGACTAAGTAAAATAGCAAAAGAGTTAAACGTAGGTATATCATCCTTGGTTGATCATTTAAAATCAAAAGGAGTTGATATCGAGTCTAGCCCGAACACCAAAGTTGAGGAGAATAATTATAGTATTCTGCTTGAAGAATTTGCTGATGCCAAGCTTGAAAAAGCTAAGGCAAAAGAAGTGGTGGCGAGTAGAGAGAAAAAGCCTGCAGTAGTTGTTGAAACTCCAAAGAAAGAGGAGGTAGTAATTAAGGCAAAACCTGCCGAAATGAAAAGACCCGAAGTAATTGGTACAGTGGATTTGAATCCTAAACCAAAAAAAGTAGCTCCAGTAAAACCTGTTGCGAAGGAAGTGGTGAAGAAAGTAGAAGTTAAGAAGGAAGAACCTAAAAAAGTAATTAAGAAAAAGGTAGAGCCAGAAACTATAAAAGCTTCGATAGATAAACTTGTTAAACCAGAAATTTTAGGAAAAATAGACCTAAATCCTCCAAAAAAGGCTAAAATAGTAGAAGCAAAAAAAGAGGCTCCAAAAAAAGAAGAAGAAAAAGTTATTATTGCTAAAAAAGAAGTGGTGAAGCCAGTAGAAAAAAAGGCTGAAGCACCAATAAAAGAAGTAGTAAAAGAAATAACAGAGATTAAAGAGGTAAAAGAAGAAAAAGACAAGACAATTGTAGCAAAAGCTGCAAAACTTACAGGAACTACCGTTTTAGGAAAGATCGAACTTCCTGTAGAGAAAGAAAGAGAACCCAAAGGAAAAAGGAAGAGAATAAAGAAGGTAAACATTGCCAAAACCATTAATAAAAGACCTGTTGCTGCAGGAGGTGAAGAAAGAAGAAAAGGAACAGGTGCGAGAGGACCAAAACCTAAGAAAGCTGAAATTACTCCTGAATCAATTCAAAAAGAAATAAAAGAAACCCTTGCTCGATTAAGTAGCAAGGGAGGTGGAAAGAAAAAAGGAGACAAATATAGAAGGGATAAAAGAGCTGCAATAGCAGAAAAAAGAGACGAGGACATCTTGAAAAAAGATGAGGAAAGCAAAACTTTACAACTTACTGAGTTTGTAACTGTTTCTGATTTAGCTTCATTAATGGATGTAACTCCTACAGATGTTATTTCTGCTTGTATGTCGTTAGGTATTTTTGCTTCAATCAACCAAAGAATTGATGCAGAAACTATCACAATTATTGCAGATGAATTTGGATTTGGTGTAGACTTTATATCTGCTGAAGATCAAATAGGAGTAGAAGAAGAAGAAATTATTGATGCAGAGGAAGATTTAATTCCTAGAGCACCAATTGTAACTGTAATGGGTCACGTAGATCATGGTAAAACATCTTTACTGGATTACATTAGAGAAGCAAAAATTGCTTCTGGAGAAGCTGGAGGGATTACTCAACATATTGGTGCTTATAAAGTAACAGGAAAAGATTCTGGAAGACAAATTACTTTCTTAGATACACCGGGTCACGAAGCCTTTACTGCAATGAGAGCAAGGGGAGCTGCTGTAACCGATATTGCAATAATTATTATTTCTGCAGATGATGCAATTATGCCTCAAACGAAAGAAGCAATAAATCACTGTCAAGCTGCTGGAGTACCTATGGTATTTGCAATTAATAAGATTGATAAAGAAGGAGCGAATCCTGACAATGTAAAAACTCAACTTTCTGCCATGAATTTATTGGTAGAAGAATGGGGAGGTAAATACCAATCCCAAGAGATTTCTGCTAAAACAGGAGTTGGAATTGAAGATTTACTTGAAAAAGTATTGTTAGAAGCTGAATTACTAGAGTTAAAAGCAAATCCAGATAGAATGGCTCAAGGAACTGTTCTTGAATCATCTTTAGATAAAGGAAGAGGATATGTAACTAACATCTTAGTAGAAAAAGGGACTCTAAGAGTGGGTGACATGATGCTAACTGGACCATATTATGGTAAAGTAAAAGCAATGCATAATGAAGACGGTAAGAAAATAAAAGAAGTAGGGCCAGCAACACCAGTATCTATCATTGGACTGAATGGAGCGCCAAATGCCGGAGATAAATTTAACATCTTACAAGATGAAAAAGAAGCAAAATTAATTGCATCTAAAAGAGAGCAATTGCAGAGAGAGCAAGGTGTTAGAACTAAGAAAGTACTTACTCTTGAAGAAATTGGAAGAAGACTAGCGATAGGAAACTTTAAAGAATTAAATATTATAATAAAGGGAGATGTAGATGGTTCTATCGAAGCATTAACAGATTCATTATTAAAATTATCTACAGAAGAAATTGCTGTGAATGTAATACACAAAGCAGTAGGAGCAATTACCGAAGCAGATGTTAACTTAGCGGTAGCTTCTGATGCTATTATTATTGGATTCCAAGTAAGACCGACTGGTCAAGCAAGAAAACTTGCAGAAGCAGAAGAGGTAGACATCCGTTTATATTCTATTATCTACAAAGCAATAGAAGAAATTAAAGATGCTATGGAGGGAATGTTATCTCCAGATATTATTGAGGAAGTTCTTGGAACTGCTGAAATAAGAGAAGTATTTAAAATCTCTAAAATTGGAACAATTGCAGGAAGTTACGTGCTTGAAGGTAATATAGTGAGAACGGCTAATGTAAGATTGATTAGAGATGGAATTGTTATCTATAACGGAAAACTTGCTACTCTGAAGAGGTTTAAAGATGACGTGAAAGAAGTGAAATTCGGTTACGAATGTGGTATTGCTCTTGAGAAATTTAACGATTTACAAATAGGAGATGTATTTGAATCTTATCACGAAGTTGAAGTTGCTAAAAAACTGAAATAATTTAGTTCATCATGGGTAAATTGAAAGCATTATTTAATTTAAAAAAATACGCTTTTGATTCAGGTGATGAAATTACTACTTTCTTTATAAAACAATTTGGGGTTAAGCCTAAAAACCTTAACCTCTATATTCAAGCCTTTACGCATAAATCAAAATCAGCCGATTTTAATAACGAAAGACTAGAATACTTAGGAGACACTGTTATTTCTAGTATTGTTGTCACGTATTTATTCGATAAATTCCCTAAAAAAACCGAAGGAGAACTCACTGTACTTACCTCTAAGCTTGTGAATCGTAAAAAGCTAAATGAAATGGGAGAGCTACTCAAACTCGAAAAACATATCATAGCTATAAAGTATGATTACGGATACAAAAACATATTAGGAAATACACTTGAAGCTATAATTGGAGCAATCTATTTGGACCAAGGCTTTGATAAAACCAAAGCTGCATTAGTAAAAGGTTATTTAAGAAACGTGGACTTAGAAAAAATAGACGAAGAAGAAACCAATTTCAAAAGTGTATTAGTTGTTTGGGGTCAAAAGACAGGAAACAAAGTTGTATTTAAAGGAAAAAAACTACCAGAAACAGCCAAGTATAAAAGTACCTTGTTTATTAATGGTAAAAAAATAAACTCCACTGCAAAGGAATCAAAAAAAGAAGCGGAACAGCAAATTGCGGAACAAGCTTTGTCCACTTTATTGCTTCGAGATTAGTCCTATTTCTTTCTAAAACCTGCATTTAGCAAGCAATGAGTAAAGAATTTTGCATAATTCCTATTAAAACTCTACTTTTGGCAGTCGTAAAAGATTTTAAACTAAAAAAAACTATGGAAAAGATGATGATTTATGTGCCAATTATACTTGCACTAATAGGATTAGTATACATGCTAATAAAAAAAAGTTGGGTAATGAAACAAGATGCCGGAGATGGGAAAATGAAAGAAATTTCTAACCACATTTACGAAGGGGCATTGGCTTTCTTGAAGGCTGAATATCGTTTGTTAGCATTCTTTGTCGTAGGAGCTAGTGTCGTATTGGCTGGAGTTGCTTTCTATATGGATACAACTTACTTAATTGTATTGGCATTTATTATTGGAGCCATCTTCTCTGCGGTAGCAGGAAATATGGGAATGAGAATTGCTACTAAGACAAATGTAAGAACAACACAAGCTGCTAAAACGAGTTTGCCACAAGCGCTTAAAGTATCGTTTGGAGGAGGAACAGTAATGGGACTTGGTGTTGCAGGATTAGCAGTTCTTGGATTAACTGCTTTCTTTATTCTTTTCTTCCAGTTATTTATGGGGGGAGAATGGACAAACACAACAGATATGACAACTGTATTAGAGGCATTAGCTGGA
>CAJJDF010000053.1 GCA_905182785.1 uncultured Flavobacteriales bacterium | reverse complement strand
GAGAAAATCTAAAAAGAAACCCACCTGATATTTTTGTTTGTGGACACTCACATATCCTTAAAGTGGGCTACGACAAGAGATTTGGGTTCCTTTATATTAATCCTGGTGCAGCTGGTATTCATGGTATTCATAAAGTAAAAACATTAATTAGATTTGATATTATAAATAAAAAACCTCAAAATATGGAGGTGATAGAATTAGGCAACCGTGCATAATTCTATTCGTAATAGAATCATGAAAAATATATTTATACTTATCGCTTTGTTTTCAATTACTATCAATGGAAACTCCCAATCAAAATCTGTCCTATTTATTGGAAACAGTTACACAGGAGTTAATAATCTTCCTTTATTAACTTCTAATTTAGCAACATCAGCAGGTTTCACTCTTAATTTTTCTTCACAAACACCTGGAGGAGCTCAGTTGATAAACCACATTTCTAACTCTGCAGTTATTAATGCTATTTATAGCAACAGCTGGGATTATGTGGTATTGCAAGAACAAAGTCAAAAGCCATCTTTTGGTCACGCCTCTGTTTCGGCTAATGTTTATCCTTATGCCAAAAGATTGTGTGATACTATAAGAATGAGTGATTCCTGTACACAACCTATATTTTATATGACCTGGGGAAGAAAATTTGGAGATGCGGGAAATTGTGGAATTGCACCTTGGCTTTGCACTTATGACGGAATGGATAGTGCATTGGCCGTGAGTTATAACACTATGGGAAAACAAAATGATGCTTTTGTTTCGCCAGTTGGAGCCGTTTGGAATTACATCATTAAAAATTATCCTACAATCAATTTATATTCTTCTGATAATTCTCATCCCAGTATTAAAGGTTCTTATGCTGCAGCTTGTACATTTTTCTCTGTTATTTTCCGTGCAGATCCAACATTAATAACGAATAACTCAACCCTATCTGCAGCAGATGCAATAGCCATAAGAAATGCAGTAAAATTGGTTTGTTACGATAGTCTATCCAAATGGAATGTGGGAAATTTCGATCCCGAAGCAGGGTTTAGTTACAATCAATCTGGAGCAACAGTTGTGTTTTCTGATAGTTCTAAAAAATCTTCATCTCACACTTGGAATTTTGGTGATGGAAATTCATCTTCTTTAGTAAATCCAACTCATACTTATACCGCAAGTGGGACTTTTACTGCTATATTAATTACAGAAAAATGTGGGATTAGTGACACGATAAAAAATATAATAACTGTGGCTGGAGTAGGAGTAAATGAAAAGCAAAACACACTTTTTTCAATTTATCCAAATCCTAGTGAGAACGGACTATTTACTTTAGAATCCAACACTAATTCTAAATCAATAATAAAGGTATATTCTACTACAGGAAAGTTGATTAAATCTATTGGTTTCAGCAATGGAAGAACACAAATTGACCTTTCTAGTTTTAATAAAGGAATCTATTACATAGAAATGGAAGTAGATGGATTGCGAAAAATAGAAAAAGTGATTATTTATTAGAATTATTTTATTTTTTGAATAAAACCCTTCTTTTTATTCAAAAACAATTCATTTAGGCTTATTTTTGAAAATGACAATTTCAAAAAAAATAATTGGATTACTAATTCTATTGCTAGGATTGTCTTTTTTGGGAGTCGCTTTAGGCTCAGTTTTAGTTTCTTTTGATGCCGATAACGAGATTATTTTCAAACTAAGAATTCCAAGAACAATAACTGCAATTATTGCAGGTGCAGGAATATCTGTGGCCGGTTTGTTGATGCAAACTCTTTTTAGGAATCCTCTTGCAGGACCCTCTGTATTAGGAATTTCTTCTGGTTCTACTTTGGGAGTTGCTTTGGGTATTTTTGTAATTAATACCTTGGGTATTTCTTCTTTTAATGAAAAGTTTTCTATCTCTCTTTTGGCAATACTAGGAGCTTTGGCTGTTACTTTTTTATTACTTTTTGTTTCTAAATTTTTAAAGAAAAGTAACACCTTACTTATCGTAGGTTTAATGGTGGGTTATTTTGTTTCTTCAGTAGTCAATGTATTTAGTTTCTATGGAGACAAAACCAATTTACAATCTTTTGTTTATTGGGGGTTAGGCAGTTTTAACAAAGAAATTGAGTATTCCACTTTATGGGTTTATTACCTTCCTATTTTAGTGTTAATGTTTTTTATTTTTCTCATTCAAAAACCATTAAACTTATTGTTGATGGGAGAAAAATATGCCGTTTCTATGGGCTTGAATTATAAGAGAATTAGATTAATTATTATTCTTATAGTTGGATTATTAGTAGGGATTATTACTGCACTTTGTGGACCAATTGCCTTTTTAGGAATTGCAACACCTCATTTGGCAAGAAATTTCATCAAGAAGTCAGACCATAGACTGGTAATTCCATTTACTTTATTGACGGGGGCTAGTTTGGGGTTAATTTGTGACATCATTTCAAGATTACCAGGACTAGATGGTTCTTTACCTTTAAATGCCGTTACAAGCTTTATTGGTGCACCTATAGTAGTATGGATTATTTTTAAAAATAAAATGGTGTGATGAATCAAGAAAAAACAATCATAACGTTTCATAACTTAGAAATTGGCTATACAGATAATACTCTGTCCAATCCAATCAATTTATCCTTACAAGAAGGAGAATTAGTAGCTTTAATGGGATTAAATGGAACAGGGAAAACTACTTTATTTAAAACCATTCTCAAAGAGCAATTGCCACTGGCTGGAGAAATAAGATTTAAGGGTAAAAATCTTGCATTAAGGGATTTACAACACTCTATTGGCGTAGTTTATACAGAGCGAACTCATATTTTTGGATTCACGGTAAGAGATATGGTTGCTATGGGAAGAATGCCGCATACCAATCGTTTTGGAAAATTAACTGAGAAAGATAATGCTATCATTGATTCTTACATCTCTCAATTAGAATTATATAAAATAGAGAATAAACAAATTGATAATTTAAGTGATGGTCAGTTTCAAAAAGTAATGATAGCAAGAGCTTTGGCTCAAGAAACCCCCGTAATTTTATTGGATGAACCCACTGCTTTTTTGGATGTAAAAAACAAATTAATTATTTATAATTTGTTAAAGAAATTGGCTAAAGAACAGAATAAAACCATTCTAGTTTCTACACACCACATTGAATTTTGCAATGATTATTGCGACAAAGCTTTATTGCTAAAAGATAAAAAAATAGTAGAAAAATCAGCAATAGAAATTAAATCACCAGATTTCGATTAACTGAATAAGCCAAGTAAGCTCTGCATTATTTTAGCTTTGTCAGAATATCCATTTTTTTTGTAAGAAAATATAAGGTTATTTATCATTCTTTTAATGATGTCCTTGTTGGTACACGGAGAATAAAACTCTTCCTTTTGAGGAAGTTTTAATTGAGTGATAAAATAATCAATTTCCCCTTTATCA
The DNA here is from genome assembly GCA_905182785.1 of uncultured Flavobacteriales bacterium. Lineage (GTDB taxonomy): Bacteria > Bacteroidota > Bacteroidia > Flavobacteriales_D > CAJJDF01 > CAJJDF01. The sequence goes on along the minus strand of CAJJDF010000053.1, from coordinate 52,880 downwards.
ATTAAGGTTCCTCTGCTAAAAGGATTAATATAAACCAAAACATCTTCTGTTTCCATTTCAGTAAGGTGAACGTTAGTGTTTAGTTCATCTAGGTAGCATAAGATAAAATGACTAGGTAGATTAACTCCATAAATAGGGAAGCCTAAATCTTGCGTAACTAAAAGATAAACAATAGACAAAGATAGAGGATTTCCTTTTTTACTTTCGATTACATTGCTCAAAAATGAAGTGTGAGGAGAGTGATAATTCTTTTTATTCCCAGTGAAACCATATTCCTCAAACAATATCTTATTGACAACCTTAATGATTTCGAAACTCGTAAGGTTGTTATTTACTTCCAACCAAATGTCTTGTTTTATTTTTTCAATTGTTTCGATAATTGGCTTGATATCCAAATCAGGATATTGAAATTGATTAATTAATAAAGCTCCTTTTAGTAGATCAGGTTCTTCAGAATTTACCCATTTCTCTAAGTCATTGTAGGTAGCATCAAACTGTATTTGTTGAATTATTTCTTCAATTCTACTTTGTGATTCGTGATTCATTGGGTTATTTTCCCAATATTCCTCAAGAAATGGAATAGTCTCTTCTCCCAATGACATGATTTTATTTTTCACCTCATTATAAATAAATTCGTCAGGATCGTCTAACAAACTAATTAAAGCTAATATTTCTTGATTGTTCAGCAAATTGTTTTGGTCTATTTAAACTAAGTACGTTTGTAAAAGTAAAAAGGTTAGTGCAATGTTAAACGGAAGTAGTCTTAGTTTTATACACATCTAACTGTTTATTTTATAGTATATTTGATTACATGATTTCGAAGAAAAACCTAAACTATCTCCTTTTTTTATTCTCCTTATTGGGCTATTTATTCTTGTACTACGGAATAGAAAGGAGTGAGTTTTTTAAGCTAATTTTAGGAGTAATAATTTTAGGATTTATCTATTTTTATTGGTTAAAAATCAAATCATTAACAGTGAAAAAAATAGTAGTTTTTGCTGTTATTTTCAGGGCCTTTTTACTGTTTGATATCCCTAATTTTTCTGACGATTACAACCGTTTTTTATGGGATGGAATTGTAATGACTGAAGGAGTAAATCCTTATGAAAATACACCCATTCAAATCCTAGAAAACAAAGAGATTAACAATGAAAATTTAGATGTTTTATACAAAAATTTAAATTCCAAAGGCTATTATACGGTTTATCCACCTCTCAATCAGTTCTTTTTTTCTGCTTCTATATTACTTTCGGGTAACAATTGGCGACTTGGATTGTTCTTCATGAAACTCATTATTTTATTGTTTGATATTGGGCTCATTTATATTCTTATACTTATGCTGAGGAAATTGAAATTAAAAGAAAACCTGGCTCAAATTTATGCACTTAATCCCTTAGTGATTATTGAGCTTACAGGAAATGTGCACTTTGAAGGAGTGATGTTATTTTTTTTGTTTTCAGGGATTTATTTTATTATGAAAAATAAAATAATAGTTGCTTCAATTTTTATCGGACTAGCAGTAAGTGTGAAGATAGTTCCTTTATTAATTTTACCTTTGTTCTTACCTCTTTTGGGTTTCAAAAAAAGTTTAAAATTATATGTTGGAATAGGAGTAACAACCGTTTTGTTAGTTCTACCATTTATTTCTCAAGCAGTAATAGATAATTTTAGTCAGAGTCTCAATTTATACTTTCAATCGTTTGAATTTAATGCTAGTTTTTACTACTTGTTTAAATCGATAAGTTATTTTTTTTTAGGGTATAAGACGAGTTTTATTGGAATAATTACGCCAATTGTAGTTTTATTAACAGCACTTTGGTTTACATTTTTATTGTACAAAAAGAAGGGAGTAAAGGAATTCGATTTGGCTTTGTTTGCAAAATACGCTTCTGGTTTGTTGTTTGTATTTTATTTATTGGCATCAACAATTCATCCTTGGTATGTGATTAACTTAGTTGTATTCTCTGTTTTTATTTTTAACAAAGCTTACCTCTTGTGGTCCCTACTTATTTTTTTAAGTTATTTTGCCTATAGTAACTTTGTGGTAGAGTTAGCAACCAATTCTGATTTTCATAGTTATAATTGGTATTATTATTTAGTTTTCTTTGAGTATGCTATTGTCATAATTTTCTTTATTTTTGAATCAAGAAATAAAAACAAAACTTTAAAAACAATTACTTAATGAGATTAATCGCACTATCCTTTCTTCTTTTTACTTTTTCATGTACCTCTAGTCCAGTCCCATTCAGTTTAGATGATATTAAAGTTACCCAAGCAGAAATTACTGAAGTAGTTGAATCAGAAGAAGAAAGTGAACACATGTTGCCGCATCTTAGAGACATGGATTTTTCTAATTCATTTATGATTCAAGAGGGGTTTGATAAAATTGAGGAATTAATAGCTTATTCTATTAAATTAGAAAAAGCAGAAATTAAAATTAAGGATTTAAATAATTACAAAGAGATTTTTTTATTAAAAATAGAAGATGCTATATTCTTATCAGAAAATTTGAAAGGTGAAATTAGCTCTATTTTTATCGAATGTTTACAGCCTCTAACTTTTCTGATAGATCTAACTTTTGACACTAATAAAATGGATGATTTTAATCAGAATCTATTTATTACTAAAGTCTATTTAGGTAACTTGTATAATTTATTCCCAAAATCGGACGATTAATATTTCAAGTTTATTAACCCTATAAAATAGTTGTTAATTTAATATCTTCAGATAATTTCTGAGCTTGGTATAATTTAATTATATTTAGTACGTTACATTTTGTATTCGCTAACCTTAATTAAAATTATTCCATGAAAAAACCACTTTTTTTTGCCCTAGCTATTTTTTTAATTTTCTCTTGTGGAAAAGGTATAAAGAAAGAAATATCTAGCAATCAGGCGTTTTCAAGCTTTATTTCGGCTTATACTTCAGGAATTATTAAAAAAAAGTCTACTGTTCGTATTAAATTGACAGAGAGTGTAGGACAAGAATTTGACTTAAATAAAGAATTAGAGAAATCTGTATTTACTTTTTCTCCTAGTATAAAAGGGAAAACAATTTGGGTTGATAACAGAACCTTGGAGTTTGTGCCAGAAAATGAGTTACAGCCTGCTACAGATTACCTTGTAAATTTCAATCTTAAGGCAATAAAACAAGTCCCAAAAGAATTAGAAAAATTTGTTTTTAAGTTTAGAACAATTTCTCAGAGTTACCAAATCTCAATGAATGGATTGAGTACAACTTCTCCAACTAATAGAGGAATACAAGAGTTACAGGGGGTAATTTCTTTTGCAGATGAAGTAGACTCTCTTTCTTTAGCAAAAGGAATGACGGCAACTCAAAAAGGAAATACTTTACCCATCTCATTTTTAGAATTACAACATAATGAATACAGACTTGTAATAGGAGAAATAGTAAGGGATATAAACATAGATTCTGAAGTAGAACTTAATTTTAATGGAGAAGCAGTAGGAGTGGATAATAATTACAAAAATTCATTTACAGTATATTCTCAAAAATCATTTAGAATTTCTGAATCTAAGGTTATTCAGTCGCCTCAGCAATACGTAACTATTCATTTTACAGACGAACTAAAACAAGATCAGAATTTAAGTGGATTAATTACTCTTAAAAGCGCAGGGAATCTTGAATTTGTAATTGATGGGCACGATATAAAAGTGTACTCTTCTTCACAAATTACAGGAACGAGAGAGCTGAAAGTTTATGCAGGGATTAAAAATAAAGAAGGGTTTAAATTAGGTAAGGATTATAGCAATGAGTTAACTTTTGAAGCATTAAAACCAGATGTAAAAGAGTTTGGTGAAGGAGTAATAATTCCAAGTGAAGGAAAAATGATATTTCCATTTGAAGCTGTGAATCTAAAAGCAGTAGATGTGGTTCTAACTAAGATTTACGAGAACAACTTATTACAGTTTTTTCAAATCAATAATCTAAATGGCTCCGAACAACTGAAGAGAGTAGGAAGTAAAGTCATTACTAAAAAACTAAACCTAGAAAAAGCAGGAGTAGATCTTAATAAATGGAATAGATTTTCTATTGACTTATCTTCAATAATTGATGAAAGCGAAGGAGCGATTTATCAAATTCATATTCGATTCAAGAAAGAATATTCTAATTATGGATGCGAAAAAGAAGAGGGAGAAGATGAGCTAGAACAATTTGAGTCAGTCTCTACTGAAAAAGAATGGACAGAAGCTGATTGGGGAAGCTACGATTACGATTATTATGGCGATTATGAGTATTACGAATACGACTATAACTATAGCGAAAGAAATAATCCTTGTCATTCTATGTATTACAGGAATAAAGGATTTACAAAAAATATAATTCTATCCAATATTGGGATTATTGCTAAAGCAGGTTCGGATAATAGATTACACTTAATCATAAATGACATCAATACAACAGCTCCAATGTCTGGTGTAGATTTAAAGATTTATAACTACCAACAGCAGCTTATTGGAACACTAGGAACAGATGGAGCAGGAATGGCAACAATTCAATTGGATGAAAAACCATTTATTGTGGTAGCATCTAGTGTGAATCAAAGAGGGTACATCAGACTAAGAGATGGAGAATCATTATCTCTTTCTAAATTTGATGTGAGTGGGTCTACTGTGCAAAAAGGGGTAAAAGGATTTGTATACACAGAAAGAGGAGTTTGGAGACCAGGAGATTCTATTTATTTGTCATTTATGTTAGAAGACAAAAACGAAGTATTACCTAATAATCATCCAGTAGAATTTACACTACATAACCCAAAAAATCAATTAATCACAAGGAAGGTGAGAACGACTTCTGTGAATGGGATTTATGATTTTAGAACGGCTACAACCAAAGAAGCTTTAACGGGAAACTATAGAGCTCAGGTAAAAGTAGGGAATAGAAAATTTGTACGCTATTTAAAAATTGAAACAGTAAAGCCAAATAGATTAAAAGTAAAGCTTGAAACAGAAAAGAAATTTATATCTAAAAAAGACAATACAGAAATAAACCTAAAAGCAACTTGGCTTCACGGATCACCAGCCAATAAACTGAAAACAAAAGTAGATGTTTCTATTGATCAATCTGGAACTGGATTTGATAAATTCAAAGGATATAAATTTGACGATCCTATTAAGAGATTCTATTCTAACGATTACACAGTATTCAACTCGAGATTGGATGAAAACGGAGAGGCTAAATTTCCTTTAAAAATAAATGTTAACTCTGCTGCTCCAGGAATGCTTAATGCCCATTTCACAACAAAAGTGTTTGAAGAAGGAGGAGGATTTTCTATCAATAGAAAATCTATGAAATATTCGCCTTATACTTCATATGCTGGAGTAAAAGTACCAAAGGGTAGTTTGTATTCTGGAACTTTAGAAATAAACAAAACACACAAAATAGAATTAGCTAATGTTACCGAAACAGGTAAACCAGTATCAGCTAATTTGGATGTAAGGATTTATAAGATAGAATGGAGATATTGGTGGGATAGATACGACAATAATCTATCGAGTTATATTTCTCGTTCGGGAACTGTTGCAGAATTGACACAAACCGTAAAAGTAAGAAGTGGGAAAGGTGCTATCAGTTTTAAACCAACTAGCTGGGGAAGGTATCTAATCGTAGTAAAAGACAAAAATTCGGGACATTCTACAGGTAAGATTTTCTATGCAGATCAAAGGTATTGGGGAAGATCCAATGAAATGGATAAAGAATTTATGACAATGCTTGCTTTCTCTACCGATAAGGAGAAATACAAAGTAGGAGAAGAAGTAAAATATTCGTTTCCATCACTTGAAGGAGGAAGGGCGTTAATCAGTGTAGAGAATGGTTCTAAAATTGTTCAGAAAATGTGGATTAAGACTTCTGACAAAGAAACAAAAGGTTCATTTAAAGTAACAGGAGAAATGACTCCAAACGTGTATGTGCATATTACCATGTTGCAACCTCACAAGAATACATTGGATAATGTGCCACTAAGAATGTATGGGATTGTTCCTATTTCTATAGAAAACGAAAGTACACACCTAGAACCTGTAATTACAATGGCAGATGTATTGCGACCAGAAACTACAGCTACAATAAAAGTAAAAGAAAAAGAAGGCAAAAGGATGTCTTATACTTTGGCAATCGTAGATGAAGGTTTATTGGATTTAACAGGGTTTAAAACACCAGATCCTTGGAATACTTTTTATGCTAGAGAAGCATTGGGAGTGAAATCTTGGGATATTTATGACTATGTTTTAAATGCATTTAAGCTAGAGCAAGATAAGATACTTGCAATTGGTGGAGGTGGAGAAATAAGCATGGATAAGAAAAGTGCCAAGGCAAATCGTTTTGTTCCAATGGTTCGTTTCCTTGGACCTTTCGAATTATCTAGTGGAAGTAACACTCACAAAGTAAAGATTCCAAACTATGTAGGTTCGGTAAGAGTGATGGTTGTTGCAGGACAAGAGTTGAAATATGGGAAGGCAGAAAAAACAGTTCCAGTGCGTAACCCACTTATGGTATTAGGAACGTTACCAAGAGTTGTAGGCCCAAAAGAAGGCATTACTTTGCCTATAGATGTATTTGCTATGGAAAAACACGTGAAGAACGTAAAGATATCTGTTAGCACTAATGACTTATTTGAGTTAGACGACAAAACTCAAAACTTAACTTTTGATAAAATAGGAGACCAAGTAGTTCGTTTCAAAATGAAAACGGCTAATAAAATTGGATTAGGAAAAGTAAGCATTATAGCAACCAGTGGAAAAGAAAGAGCAACTTACGACTTTGAAATAGATGTACGTCCAGCAAATCCTTCCGTAACTGATGTTCAAGAAACAGTGCTAGAAGCAGGACAAACTTGGAATTCGAATTTGGCGTTTAAAGGAATACAAGGAACGAACAAAGTTGCTTTGGAAGTTTCTTCATTCCCAGCAATTGATTTAGAGAAGAGATTGAATTATTTAATTAAATATCCTCATGGATGTGTGGAGCAGACAACCTCTTCGGTATTTCCACAATTGTACTTAGAGAAATTCACAAAACTAACTTCTACAAGGAAAACAGAAATAGAGAAAAATATAAAAGCAGCTATCTATAGATTGCAAGATTTCCAAACAGCCTCTGGAGGATTCTCTTATTGGGCAGGAGAAGGACAAACTAATGATTGGGGAAGTAATTATGCGTCTCATTTCTTACTAGAAGCAGAGAAGAAAGGATACACACTTCCTTACGGAATGAAAAAGAAACTGCTTTCTTATTTAAAAACACAATCTAGAAACTGGAGAAAGCCAAATAGAACCAATCAGTATTACAGATATCAAAGTAGTGAATTGACTCAATCCTACAGGTTATACGTATTGGCTTTAGGGAAATCGGCAGAGCTAGGAGCAATGAACAGACTAAGAGAATATTCTGATTTATCTACTACAGCAAAATGGCGATTGGCTGGAGCGTATCAATTGATTAACCAAAGTAAAACGGCTAAGAAAATGATATTTGATGCACCAACTAATATTGAAGACTACTCAGAGTTATCTTATTCTTATGGATCGAGCACAAGAGACGAAGCTATGATTCTTGAAGTATTGAGTATTATGGATGAAAAAGCCAAAGCTGCAACTATTGCAAAGAGAGTTGCAAATAGATTGGGAGAAGACAGATGGATGAGTACACAAACAACTGCTTATTCACTTATCGCAATGAGTAAGTTTATTGAGACAAACTCTACCAGTAAGTTGATGAAGTTTAGTTATGAATTGAATGATGGAAAAACAAAATCTATCTCTTCGGATAAAACTATATTCCAAGACAGAAGGCCTAATGTGAGAAATACAGAAGGAAAAGTTGAGATGAAAAATACGGGTGATGCTTTGTTATATGTAAGAGTAATTACAGAAGGAATTCCTATAGAAAGTAACGACCTAAACAAGGACAATAACTTGAAAATGACAGTTTCTTACAGAGACATGAGCGGAAGTTCTATTGATCCTACAAAGATAAAACAAGGAACAGATTTCAAGATGAGTGTAACGGTTTACAATCCAGGAGTAAAAGGAGATTTACAAGAAATGGCATTGTCACAAATATTCCCATCTGGTTGGGAGATTCACAATGCAAGAATGTCAAACTCTACTACGAGTCACAATAAAGCCAATTCGTCTTACGATTATCAAGATGTGAGAGACGATAGAGTGTACACTTATTTTTCTTTGAGAAGTAGTAAATCCAAAACATTCACAGTTCATCTAAATGCTACTTATGACGGTAAATTTTATTTACCATCTATCCTGTGTGAAGCTATGTATGACAATTCCATCAGTTCTGTGAAGCCAGGAAAGTGGGTTGAGGTTGTTAGGAATTAAGTTTGTAGCATTAAACCGATTGCCATTACCGCTAAAGCTCAAATGACAATTTACAGGGGTTTCTAAAAAAAAGTATATGAAAAAAACAGTTTTTATATTTGTATGTATTTTAATAGTAATTTCTTTGAAATGCACAACGAAAAATGATATTGATTACAAAATAATTGATAAAAAGATAGAGTGTTATCAAAATGCAACTTCATTATTTAAATTCATAAGTGAAGATAAAAATGACGACTATCAAAGAGAGGTTTTTAAAGCTGTAAATGAGTTTATGATACACTTAGATTATATGTCTAATAAACTAATGAAAAATAATAGTAATAGAAAAGAACGATTAAATACCTTGAATACTTTAAACCGATTTATTAAAAACAACACTAAAAAATGTGTAGCGAAGCTAGGAGAATTTGATTTAAGATCTTCCAGTGATAGTAATTATTACTATAATATGAAAATTAATTATATAGAGTGTATCTTAAATACATCAAACACTATAGATAGTGTTAATTTAATTTGTGATAAGGATATACTAGGTAACTTTGAATAACCCCCGCAGATTGACATTTAGCGCTAGCGTAATGGCAATCATACAGTAAGCAGTCTATGATTAAATGCTCAAAGGTTAGAGCCAATTTCTATTTATTTTATAAATATTTAGCCAATTTATATATTTATAAATGAAATTGCAATTAGAAGAAATAAGAGAGGATATAGTTATCCAACAGATTTATCTCGATTAAATAAATCATTAGAAATAGAATTATTTAATCATCAAATGGAAGAATAGCAAAAAGAATTCGATATAATAAGTACTATTTTGGAATTAAGCGAAAAGCATTTATCTATAAATCAGAAAGAAGAATTTCATAAGTCGTTAGAAATAATTCTAAATACAATAAAAGGAATTAATTTAAGACCAAAACAAACCATTTACTAGTTTCATTCGTACATATATAAACAGGTGAAAAGTTTGACTATTCTTTACAGACTAAAGAAACTTAAATTTTGTTAAAATTATATTCTCTTAAAATATTAGTACGTTACAACCGTTATAATTGTAAGTGTATCATAAGTTACTTTCCGTGTTAAATGTTTTAACGAATTTTAACATAAATTACAAGAGATAGGATGAAATAAAACAGAGGTTGGCACGTCTATTGTAATATAACAATCAGAAACCATAAAACTAATTAGTATGATTAACTTAAAACTAAAGTACCAAATGGCTCGAGACAGAGCAATCGAATTAATGAATAGAGGGTTGGTAAAAGAATACATTGAACAACTAGAATACATGAATTCTCTTAAGTTGCAACTTGTAACTTTTAATAACTAACATATTTAGACCTTTTTTGGAATGTTTTTAATAGTTTCATTCCAAAAACAGTCACGGTGGTTCGTGACAATAGTTATCTACTATTAGTAGTAGTTAGATGATAAAGAAAAGGGTTCCTTCGGGAATCCTTTTTTTATTATTCCAGTTTTTTTGTTTGGTCTATTTATTAAAAATAATTCCCAAGCTTTATATATATAATATTACTATTCCCAAAAAAAATTAAATAGTTACAGGTTTTCTAAGTTGTCATCCCAGTTTTTAGGTTTTGGGTCGTGTAATTTCCCCATAGATTTAGCTACCAACATTGACACTGTTGCATCTCCTGTCACATTGATTGTCGTTCTTAGCATATCAAGAGGTCTATCTACAGCAAAAATAAGTGTTAACCCAATTGCAATTTGTTCTGGAGAGAATTTTCCTACAGCTTGCAATACAATCACTAACATAACCATTCCTGCACCTGGAACAGCCGCAGAACCAATAGAAGCCATAAGTGCTGTAATCACAATTGTAATTTGATCGCCAAAGGTTAAATCTACTCCAAGAGCTTGAGCAATAAAAACGGCTGCAACTGCTTGGTACAAACTGGTTCCATCCATGTTAATTGTCGCACCTACAGGAAGAACAAAACTGGATACTTCTTTGTCTACTCCCAAGTGTTCTTCTACACGTTCCATAGTTACAGGAAGTGTTGCAGCACTTGAACTTGTAGTAAATGCTAACAATTGAGCTGGAGCTAATTGTTTTAAAAACCAAAATGGATTTTTCTTCACAATTAATCCAACCAATAAAAGGTAGAATCCTACCATTAATAATAAACCAACAATTACAGTAGAAGCATATTTCATTAAGGCAACAATTATTTCCCAGCTCTCTGCTGATACTATAACAGTTGCTAGTAATGCAAACACAGCAAATGGAGCTGTAAGCATTATTAAGTCAACCATTTTAAGTACAATGTCATTCAATCCATCAAAAAATTCTTTTATTGGTTTTGCACTTTTTTCAGGAACCAAAAGCATAGCTATTCCAAAGAAAATGATGAAGAAAATTACTTTCAGCATACTTCCGTTATCACTCAATGCACTAAATAAATTACTTGGAACCATATCAACTAAAAAATCTAAAGGGCCAGATTGCTGTTGTGATGCTGCCGTAGTTATTTTACCCTCTATATTTGAATTTCCTGCGTAAGTTTCTATTAAAGTGGCAATAGTTTCGTCCGATATTCCACTTCCTGGTTTTGCAATGTTTACTGCAAATAGTCCAATTGTAATGGCAATAATAGTAGTCCCAACATAAATTAAAATTGATCTTCCTCCAATTTTTGCAAACTTAGAAATGTCTTTCAAATCGGAAATTCCTTTTAGTAAAGAGGCTACAATTAAGGGGATTGCGATAAGTTTTAGCAAATTAACAAAAATGGTTCCTAAAGGTTTTATCCAATCTATGGTGAAAGACTTTCCTCCATCTACCTTCATCATTATAAACCCAAAAACAACTCCTAGGATCATTCCCATTAAAATCTTTACATGCAGAGGTAATTTTTTCATAATTTTTATTATTTCTTAAATATAAAAAAAGGAGTAAAGAATTCTGTTATCCTTTCCATTGTTTATTTTTTGTGATAAAGTTTGTGCATAAATAATTTCAAAGGAGACTCTTCGTATAAATTAAGATCTGGAGAACATTCTCCTTCATTTACCAAAAACCATTCCTGATTTTTTTCGTCTTTTCTTTCCAATGTTATATTACCGTATCTAGCATAATATCCATGTTTACTCCAGTTACCATATTGAGAATGGCAAATGTCTATAGATTGATTTGGTCCAATAAATTCGACAACTAATTTGCTGTCCTTTACTTCAAGTATATCTCTTTTAGTTGTCCCAATCTGGAACACACTTAAAGTAACACTTGCAATAATAAATAAAACTGTAAAGCCTTTTATTATTAATCTTACAAGGTATTTACTTCCCCATTTAATTAATATTTTTTCAGCTATTGGTAACGTAATTAAACCTAAAATTAAACCAAAAAATGGATAAACTGTTAGTATGTAGAATCCTCTTTGTTTCATACTTACCATTATGGGTAATATTCCACACATTAGAATGAATGTAAGCAAATAAATTGTTTTTTTATTTTCCTTAATCCCGTTTAAATTTTGTTTTTTAACCTTAGCTATTATCAAAACAAGTATAGCAATTGATAAGGGGAGTATTATATGTTGAAAAAACTCCATAATGATTGAAAACCTTGTATCTACATTCGATACGTTTTTTATACTTCCCATTACTTGTTTATTGAAATAGGAAGTTAGGTTGTGATTGGCAGCCTCAGAAAACAGATATAAAAAGAGAAAGGGTAAAAGGGTAGAAGTAACTAAAATTAATGTTTGATAAATAGCTTTAGTAATCGTTATTTTCTTTGTACAAATATACATTCCCAGAGGAAAAGCCCAAATGTAAAGACAAACAAAACCTTTAGTCAAAAACCCTAAACTCAATAGGAATCCAGCCAATATAATAAATAGAAAATTCTGTTTCTGTATTCCTTTCAGGTAACTCCAAGCTGAGAATATAACAAATATTGCCATCGTATTCTCTAGCATGTTATTGGAAACAGCCCAAATAACATTAGAAACCATTAACCAAAAAAACAAAGGAATCCATCCTGTTTTTATCGATTTCCCTAATTGAACCCAAACTGAAACTAGTCCTATCCCGGTAAGTAGATAAGTAAAAAGAGAATAAAATCGTTCTACTAGAACTGAATCACCAAATAGCGAAAACCAAAGACTTTGTAAACCAATTGCTAATGGAGGGTGTTCGTAGAATTCTGGAAATATTGAATTGGATAAATACGGTTGCCAAAAACTTCCCAATCCATTGGCCATGTTATTAGAAATTGCTGAGTACAGCAATCCGTCCATGAACATTCCTTCAGAAAACAAAGACATTGAGGTAATACCTATAAATAGGAATATTACAATTAAATAAAAGTAAAACGAAAGTTTTGGTTGAGTCATTAATTGAGTACAGTTATTGAATAAAAATAACTAAAATAGATAACTAAATTAACTTATGCCCCAATTTCTTCCTTACAAGCAGCTAATATTTTTTGAGCTCCAGCCAAATCATCACTTTCTGCGTAAGTTCTAAGAACAGGTTCTGTCCCAGAAGCTCTTATCATTAGCCATTCGTCATTGTCAAAAAAGAATTTGAAACCATCTGTTTTGTCAATAGAAGTTACTTTGTAATCTCCAAAAGAAGAAAATCCATCTTCTTCACATTTTGCCATTATAGCAACTTTTAATTCTTCGGTAATGTGTAAATCATCTCTTTGGTATTTGAAAGGTCCTACAATTTTGTAAACTTCGTCAATCAAATCTTCTAATGATTTACCTGACTTAGCCATGTATTCCCAAATTACTAATCCCATCCATATTCCATCTCTTTCTGGAATGTGTCCTTTTATAGCAATTCCTCCAGACTCTTCTCCACCTAGCAACACATCTTCTTTTAGCATGATGCTTGCAATGTATTTGAATCCAACTTTCACCACTTCAAAATCTAATCCAAACTGCTTAGCCATTTTACCCAAACGAGGTGTAGAAGAAGCCGCAGTCAAGACTTTTCCAGTCATTTTTTTGTGGTTGAATAAATAGTTAACTATGATAAGCATAATGTGATGAGAATCTACAAAATTTCCTCTGCTATCGTATAATCCTATTCTATCAGCATCTCCATCTGTAGCTAGTCCACAAGCAATATCACCTGACAGTCTAATTACTTCAGAAAATTCAATTAAGTTTTTGTGAATTGGCTCTGGCGCTTGTCCCATAAATGAAGGGTTGTAATCGCAATGCAAGAAATAAGTTTCTGGTAACAATCTTCTCAATACATTTTGTCCTGCACCATACATAGCGTCATATCCAAATTGTAATCCTGAGTTCTTTATTGCTTCTAAATCAAAGTTGGCTTCAACTTCTTCCACATACATTGTTTCCATGTCATTGTACTCCAACAATGGATTGTTTTCTAATAAGACATCTTGAAAACTAGCATCACTAGCATCTGGAATCATATCTTGAACTTCTTGAACATGTTCTGGTGAAAGTGGACCTCCAAAACTTCCTTTTAGTTTGTATCCGTTATAAGAAGGTGGATTATGACTTGCAGTAATTACCACTCCCAAAGAAGCTTTTAATTTCACACAAGCTAAAGAAACCATAGGTGTAGAAACAAAATCTTTAGCAAGAATTACTTTTATTCCATTTTTGATAAAAACTTTAGTTGCAGTTTCTGCAAATAGTTCTCCAGCAAATCTACAATCGTGTCCAACAACAATACTTGGATTTTCAGGGAAGTTAGATTTTACCCATTTTGCAGTTGCTTCAGAAACTCTAGCTACGTTTTCTACCGTATAGTTTTCTGCGATTATTGCTCTCCATCCGTCTGTTCCAAATTTTATTTTGTGTTCTATCATAGTTTCGTTTTTATCGGTTGCAAATATAGGAAATTCCTACCTATTATTGGATTACAAATGAAGATAAAATATTAGTAAACCAGTTTGTTTTTTTTATTAATAATTATTTTTTTTATCTTATTCCCTTGAGGGGATTAAAGGGGGTGAATTTTCAGATGAATAATCACCCACCTAACCTCCCTCAAGGGAGTAAAAAAGACTACCTAGTTATTTCATAAAGTGCCACAGAAAGCGCATTCACTACATTTATAGAAGAATTTTTTCCAAATAAATCAAAATGAAGAATAGAATCTAATTGTTTCAAAATTGCTGAATTTATTCCCTCTTTTTCATTCCCAATAAATACAGCTAGTTTGTTTATCTTACTAAAGTCATACTCTTTAATCGCAGAACTATTATCCGTAATTTCGATTCCAATTAATTTAAAACCTCTAGCTTTTAAATCTTTAATTATTTCTTGTGGCAATTGATTAAATGAAACGGCTAAGCCTTTTTCTGCACTGCGAGAAGTACGTTTTACCTTTCTTTTTTCTAAAGTAGGTGAATCTCCTAAGAAGATTACTTTTTTACTCCCAAAAGCTTCGGAAACACGCAGTATCATTCCCACATTCTCGGGCGAACGCATTTCATCTGCTACCACAATAATTTCTTTATTTGTTGCAGTGTTTTTTATTTCGTTATGTGAGAGTTGTGTCGGCATTTATTAATTTTTCCCCTCTACAACCAAAACAAATTCTCCTTTTATAGCTTGTTTAGCTTCTAGGTGTGCAATTATTTCATCAATTGTTCCTCTAAAGGTTTCTTCGTGTAGTTTAGTAATTTCTCTAGAAAAAGAAGCTCTTCTTTCTCCTCCAAAATGTTCTTTCAATAAATTAAAAGTCTTTATCACACGGTAAGGAGATTCGTAAAAAACAATCGTTTTAGTTTCTTCTAATAAAGCTTGCACTCGCTTTTGTCTTCCTTTTTTGTGCGGTAAAAATCCTTCAAATACAAATCTATCACACGGTAATCCTGAGTTTACTAAGGCAGGAATTAGAGCAGTAGCTCCTGGCAATGATTCTATTTCAATGTTATTAGCAATGCATTCTCTTACCAATAAAAAACCGGGATCAGATATTCCTGGAGTTCCAGCATCCGATATCAAAGCAAAGGATTGCCCTAATTTCATTTGTTTGGCCATTTCACTTACCAAGTTATGTTCATTGTGCTGGTGAAAGGATTTTAGTTGAGTTCCAATCTCAAAATGTTTCATCAATTTTCCACTCGTTCGTGTGTCTTCACATAAGATGAGTGAAACTTCTTTCAACACCTTTACGGCTCTAAAAGTCATATCATCAAGGTTTCCGATAGGAGTAGGGACTAAAAATAATTTTCCGTGCATGTGTTATCTGGTTAGTACAATGTAATCTTTAGCAAGCTGTTTGTTGGCATCATTTAGATGTTTATTTACTCTGTCAATTGTGTTTTTTATGAGTAGTATATGATTTGATCGTTCTACTTTTTTTACTTTTATGTTTAAAGCTTTTTTTCCTATAGTTTGCCCGTCAAAATAGACTTCATAGAAAATATTGTAGAAGAAATAGACAGGTATGATCAAGATCCAAATTGATAATTCGCTCAAAAAGTTACTGTTAAGAGTTGTGATTGCAATAATTAACGCACAGATAAAATAAGAAACTACTAACACTATACTATCTAACAAAAAAGCCAATATTCTTTGTGCTAAAGTAGCCAATTCATATTGAATGGAAACATTGTTGGAAGTAAGTATTTCTATTTTTTTCATCCTTGGTATAAAAATAGAAAAATCTTTAATGAAACCACATAATCCATTAAATAAAAGCACATTTTAAAAAAAGATAAAAATACAAGTTCATGAGTTCTATTAATTCTATATTTGCACGTGGAAAATTTAAATCAATTTAATTTATCAAATTCAATAAAATGCATTCATCAGCAAGTAGATACTGCTGAAGTTTCTCATTTTGGGATTACAATTAACGCAGGGTCTAGAGATGAACTGGAAGGAGAGCAAGGTCTAGCTCACTTTATTGAGCATTGTATTTTTAAAGGAACTGCAAAGCGTAAGCCTTTCCATATATTGAGTAGATTAGATGCTGTAGGAGGTGAAATAAATGCCTACACCACCAAAGAGGAAACTTGTATTTACGGTTCTTTTTTAAATATTTATTACGAAAGAGCAATAGAATTAATTGCAGATATTTTATTTAATTCTTCATTCCCAACTCATGAAATTCAAAAAGAGAAAGATGTAATTATTGATGAAATAAATTCTTACATGGATTCTCCTTCCGAGCAAATTTTTGATGATTTTGAGGATCAGGTTTTTAAAGGACATCCAATAGGGAGAAATATTTTGGGAACTGTGGACAGTGTCAATTCATTTGAGAAAAAAGACATTCAAGCATTCATAGAAAGAAATTATACGGCAGATAATATTTCTATTAGTTCGGTAGGAAACATAAAGTTGGATAAATTTATCAGGCTCTGCGATAAATATTTCGGAGTAGAATTTGAAAAGAATACTGCAAAAAAGAGACATCCTTTTACAGGTTATAATACCGTACAGAGTGAGATAAAAAGAGATACTCATCAGGTGCACACAATGATTGGGAACCTTGCTTACGACATGCATAATGAAAAAAGAAGAGGATTAATTTTATTGAATAATGTGCTGGGTGGCCAAGGATTAAACAACAGGTTGAACCTAAATATTAGAGAAAAATACGGATTGACTTACAGCATTGAATCTAATTTTATTCCTTATACCGATACAGGAATATTTCAGGTTTATTTTAGTGCAGAGAAAAAATTTCATTCTAAAATTGTAAAGTTAATTCACAAAGAATTTGCTAAGCTTAGAGACAGAGAATTGGGGACAAACCAACTGCATTTGGCTAAACAACAGCTAAAAGGTCACATTGCTTTGGCACAAGAAAATAGGGTAGGGCTTATGCTCGCTTTGGGTAAATCTATATTGATATTTGATAAAGTAGATACAAACGTAGAGATTTTCGAAAAAATTGATGCAATCACAAGTACAGAAGTACAAAGTATTGCAAACGAAATTTTGGTGGAAGATAAATTTAGTTCCCTAACTTTTATTTAGAAATAACAAGTCTTTTTGTCTTTACAACATCTTTTGAATTTACTCTCACAAAATAGATTCCTGAATTATATCTTGAAACATCAACTAAATAATTTGTTTCAGAAGTAGATTTATTTAGTATCAATTTCCCATAAGAATCAAAAATGGTAACCGTCACCAATTCTTTCTTAAATTTCTCTAAGTTAATGGTAGAAAAAGAACTAGAAGGATTTGGATAGATTGAGAATTCCGTTTCTTTTACTTTTTCAGAGATTGAGGTATAGTCATACTGGTGAGAAATACTGTTGTAATAAGGATGAGGATAAGCCATGGTGCTGTCCAGTTTTATTAAATAAATATTGGATTCACTCGTATCAATAAATTCTGCTGTACAGGCAAAAATAACTCCATTGTCGTAAGTCATTTTAGAATCGTAGGCAGTTTCAATATTAGGAGACATAAATTTTTGAAAATCGTCTTTGTATCCACTGGTATTAATTTCGTTAGAATACCTATAGATGTATATATTTCCAGGCTCTCCAGTACCGTAACTTCTTTGTCCTGCAAATACAAGTGAATCGTTATGTTTTACCACAGTTTCATTCCAATCGTTATTTTGTGTAGAAGGTGGAGTAGGAGAATAATCGATAACAACTTGATTTTGTATCAGGTTACCCATAGAATCTATTTTTCCTGCCCAATTATCCAAATCTGTATAAGGAGGTGTGTTTGTTCCTCCTGCAAAAACAAAATCACCAGAATTAATTTGTGTAATACTTTTTGCAAAATCTGTTCCAGGGTTTCCATAATTTTTTTCCCAAATGAGATTTCCTAAACTATCGGTTCTTACCAAATAAACTTGTCTTCCATTTCCATAAGCTTTTGTTTCTCCGGCCATTAAAAAATCTCCATTGCGAGCAATTATCACATCTTCAAATTTACTTTTAAGTACTCCTCCAAATGTTTTTTTCCATTCTGTATTTCCATTTGAATCTAGCTTTACAAGGTATGCTTTAGAGGTTCCAGTTTTGTATGTTTCGCCAACAAGAATAAATCCTTTATCTGGAGTTTGTTTCAGTGCGTATCCAAAATCCCAATCTGTTTCACCAATAAATTTAGTGTAAATACTGTCTCCATTTTTATCTGTTTTTATGAATAACATATCATAAACACCATTATTATGGCCATATCCTAAAATTGCTAATCCACTGTCAGTTGTTTCCACAATATCTTGCCCCCATTCCATTCCCAGTTCTCCATATCTTTTTGCCCACAAAAAAACACCAAACTGATCTGTTTTCATCAAATAAACATCTGTGTTTCCTTCGTAACTGACTGTAGAACCAACTACAGCATATCCGCTATCCATAGTTTGTGTTATTGCTCTAGCTTGATCGTTTCGTCCAGAGCTGTAGGTAATTTCAAATTTTACTTGAGCAAGACAAAATGTTCCAATAATTTGAAAAAATGCAACTAAGAATATTATTTTTTTCGATTCCATTTTTAAAATGTTGTGTTTAAATAAAGCCTCAATCCATTCCCGTTTCCTTCTCTCATGAAAATTCCCGTTACGTTTTGAGATTCAATTCCAGCTCTAAAATATTTATAATCAAAATACGCTCCCAATTCGGCTCTTATTCCTGAATATCCTCCATATGCAGCTGTTCCTTTTAGCCAAAAATGTTGATTTACTTTGTAAACTAATCCAGCATTGAAATATGGAAAATAATTTGAGAGTATTTTATAGCGTATTCTGTAGGTAGGTTGAAATTCTTTTTTCTCATCTATTATATTTCTAAAACTAATTATGGTTGGTAATAAAGTAACAAATGGTTTTTTCTCTAATTGAGGTAAAATTGCTTTTGCATTAAACTCCAACTCATCTGAAGTAACCTTTAATAGATTATCAATTTCTACGCCATCAAAATCGTATTGTTTTGCTGTATTTGAGTATCTACTGTTCTTTGACCAAATTGTAAAACCAAAATTTGTAATTTCAATTTTGTGGTTCAGTAATTCTTTTGAATAATCTAACCCAAGCCCAGCTCCACTAAAACTCATAAAACTCCCCGTACTATTTCCGTCAGATAATTTTACGGTTCCATCATAATCTAGTGTGATATTCGTTCCTTCAGGATGAGTAAACATATCCGCCTTCCTGAAGTTATAGCTGTTTATTCTGTCTCCAATGATAAGCGAAACTCCGTAAGATGTTTTATTATCTTTTGAAACTAAACCGACAGTAATTTTCTCAAACTTTGTAGATATAAAACTGGATCTGCCTAAAATTGCAGATTGATTTTCGAATTCTTTATTGCCATAAAAAACTGTACTAAATAAATCTTTAGTATAAGTCGCACTTATGTTGTTATAACTTCCAAAACCGATATAATAGTTGTAGTTGGGTAATTTTTCGAATAAGGTATCTTTTAAATTCACATACTTAATGTCGTAATTTACTTCAACTCCAAACCTCCCTTTATTATTAATTTTATTAAGTGCTTTGTCTTTTATATCAGTTCCAATCTTTCCTCCAAAAAGTAATTTCTGTATAAATTCATTGTTCAAATTGGTAGAGCCATAATTCAATTCTGTAGAAGCTTCAAACCTCATGCTTGGCAATTTATTTCCAGGAATTATAATAGAATCTTGACTAAATGCAGACATTCCAAATAAAAGAGAATTGACAAATAATAGGGATGAATAAATTTTAATCATTTATCTATAGTTTATTTCTAAGTTCATATCTGTAACAAGCTTCAATTTCATGTAATAATCTTTGTAAATAGTGGTGTGTGTTGTGCTATTTGTATTAAAAATAATATCTAATATTATTCTAGAGTTTTCATTTATTATATTCATCTTTTTGGCAGAGATTGCATACTTCAACACAGAATTTATTGGACTTACTACTTTATTATCGATATCAGTAATTGCAGAAGCAATAAACCCTGAAATTTGAATGGAATCGATTATATTGTTACTTAAATCTAGTAAGTATAGTTGTACATCAGCATCAAAAGGAAATCCATTTTCTGCATAAATAGAAATAAGAGCCTCATGAACAGGATTGCTATTTTCATCTATATTCAACTCTATTTCTTGTCTTAATCTCAGGTCATTTGCAATAAACTTTAGAGGTAAATTTATATGAAAGTCAGCATCAATAACTTTATCAAAATAAAGAAAATCATTTCCACTCGAAATATTTCCAAGAGGATTTAGACTAGCTTCTACATGAGTTGTCATAATATCTGCTAAGTTTTCTATCACTAAATCTATGTTAGAATTTGCTTTGGTGTAATCAATTTTATAAATGGAAGGAGTTATGCTATTTCCATTGTCAATTGCTCTATTCAAATTTATAGTATTCCCAATGCTAGAATGTGTTAAAGGGACATTATTACCTGTTGCAGTATTAGTAGAAATTACTTGTTTCATTTTTACTTGTACTTCAGCACCAACATAATTTTTTAATTCGGTATAGATATTTACGGAGTCTAGGTCTAGTGTTCCGCTAATGATTTGATCAAATATCGTAAAATTATTGGCAGTGGGCCCATCAGTAAAAGAGGTTTGTCCTAAATATCCTCTTACATAAGCAGGTTTAAGAGATACCAATTTGTTCTGTATCCTTATAGAATCTAAATTTGAAACAGAAACGGGATTTCCTGCATTATCGATATTTACAAGAACGATTGATTCAAATGTATTAAATTTATTTCCAGAGGCACCAGTTAAGTCAAAAGAATAACCATCAAATTTAAAGGTTCCAGAAACTACAGCTGGAGAAGTTCGTGAACCGGCAGGAACAGAAATAGTTTGTGTAAATGTATTTCCGCTTCCATCATCCGTTTTTAGAATGGTGTAAGTATAAAAAGTAACTTCTGCAATTTCACTCTCTATTCTATAGTTAAGTTCACCTGTAGAAACTTCCATATAATTAATTTTTGCATCTCCCAAATCAAATTCATTCTCGGCAGGATCATTTACGAACTGAAAACCTGGAGATAAAGTTACAGGAGATAAAAAAGGAAAACCATAGACAGTTTTTATTATTGTATCAGGTATTTTTAAAAAGAATTTTTCGTTAATGGGAGAAAAGGAAAATTTATAATCTAAATCTACCGTGTTATCAGAATTAATGGATAGGATAGAGTCTTCTAACAAGTCATCAATAGTTAAAGTTGTCTTAACAACTGGCGATAATACATCAATATCCCACGAAGTATCTTCTTTTCTTTTACAATTAAAAAGTAAAATAAGGGTTAATGTTATAAATAGTAAGTGTTTGGTCATATAAAAATACTCTTTCAACAAAAATAAGGAATTAATTGTTCATTCACTTAGATTTTAATTATTCCTATTACCTTGAATAGGATTAGAATTATAAATGAGTTGGTTAAATATAAAAAATTAAATAATAGTAAACAATACATCCTTTAAAACTTGTTAATCCAATCTTATGCTATAGTGGGTTGATGTGTTATATTTGTTCAAATGTCTTTAAATAAAATGGCGAAAAGAAAAAACTTATATAAATCAGAAGCTCCAGAGAAAACTGAAAAAAAATCGAAGAGAGTAAAGTCCAAAACAGCTACAACAAAATTTAAACTTAATTCTAAAACAAAAAGAATTATTGGTTTGTCTCTAGCCTTGATTTGTGTTTACCTTTTCATTGCATTTATTTCTTACCTGTTTTCCGGAAAAATGGATCAAGATAAGGTGGAAGGTGCAAACTTTTTAACTTTTGTTTTTACTAATCAACCCTTCGAAATTGTTAATTGGCTTGGAAAATTAGGAGCTATTGTTTCACATAGAATTATTTTTAATGGTTTTGGTTTTATGTCATTTCTTATTCCAATATTTTTGGGATTGGTTTCAATAAAAATATTATTCAATGTAATAATCTACCCAATAAAAAAAGCTTTAAAAATTGGTGTTGTTGCCTTAATCTGGGGCTCAATATTCTTTGGGTATTTCTTCTCTCAATCTAATTTATTTATGGGGGGAAATTTTGGATATCAAATTAACCAATGGCTAGGTGATTTGGTTGGCGAAGTAGGTACTTTCTTCTTGTTACTGTTTTCTTTTTCTGCTATTACTGGAGTAATGTTCAATACAATTTTTCAAAAAATTGGAACAAAAGTGAAGCAATGGTTATCTCATGTTGAAAAAGTAGAAAAACAAGAAACTACAGCAGATTCTGTTTCTAAGTATGAGGTGGAAATGGAAAAAGATCTTATTTCTGAGGAAGAAATTGAAATAGTAGAAACAGAAGTAGAGATTAAGGTAGAAGAAGTTTCGGAATCGGGAGTAGAATTAAGCACTGAAATTACAAAATCAGAAGACAAAAAAGAAGCTTCAGGGGATGATTTTGAAATAGAAGTAGAAACTTCTAAAGAAGAAATCTTAACGGATAAAGAGATTAATAAAAAGGTAAGTGAGTTTGGAGAATACGATCCAGAATTAGATTTATCTTCCTACCAATTACCTCCAATTGATTTATTGGATACTCACGGACAAACTTCTGGAATTAGTATTAATAAAGAAGAACTAGAGGAGAATAAGAACAAGATTGTAGAGACTTTATCTAATTATAAGATTGCGATTGATAAAATTAAAGCAACTGTAGGGCCAACAGTTACTTTGTATGAAGTAGTTCCTGCGCCAGGAGTAAGAATTTCTAAAATAAAAAACCTAGAAGATGATATAGCATTGAGTTTATCAGCATTAGGAATTAGAATTATTGCCCCAATTCCAGGGAAAGGTACAATAGGGATAGAAGTACCAAACTCCAATCCGCAAATTGTATCTATGAAAGCATTGATACAATCTGATAAATTTCAGAATTCTAAATTTGAATTACCCGTAGCT
Source organism: uncultured Flavobacteriales bacterium (assembly GCA_905182785.1). GTDB lineage: Bacteria > Bacteroidota > Bacteroidia > Flavobacteriales_D > CAJJDF01 > CAJJDF01. Next base: position 29,707 of record CAJJDF010000053.1, on the reverse strand, counting down.
TTAGGAAAAACAATTTCAAACGAAACCTTAGTTGCTGATTTAACAAAAATGCCCCACTTGCTTATGGCAGGAGCAACAGGACAAGGAAAATCTGTAGGATTAAATGCAATTTTAGTTTCTCTCTTATACAAAAAACATCCCTCTCAAGTTAAGTTTGTTTTAATTGATCCTAAAAAAGTAGAGTTAACTCTATTCAATAAAATTGAAAGACATTTCTTGGCAAAATTACCAGGAGAAGAAGAAGCAATTATCACTGATACAGGAAAGGTTGTAGCAACACTTAATTCTTTGTGTATCGAAATGGATAATAGATATGATTTATTAAAAGATGCTCAAGTAAGAAACATTAAGGAATACAATGCTAAGTTTATTCAAAGGAGATTAAATCCTGAAAAAGGGCATCAGTATTTGCCATATATAGTATTGGTAATTGATGAGTTTGCAGATTTAATTATGACTGCTGGTAAAGAAGTAGAAACGCCAATAGCTCGTATTGCGCAACTTGCAAGAGCAATTGGAATTCACTTGATTGTAGCAACACAAAGGCCTTCTGTAAATGTAATTACAGGGGTAATTAAAGCAAATTTCCCAGGAAGAATAGCTTTTAGAGTTACCTCTAAAATTGATTCTAGAACAATTTTAGATGCCGGAGGAGCTGATCAATTAATTGGAAGAGGAGATATGATTTACTCTACAGGAAGTGAAATAATTAGACTTCAATGTGGATTTGTTGATACTCCAGAAGTAGAAAAAATTTGTAACTTTATTGGCGAACAGAGAGCTTATCCAAATGCGTTATTATTGCCAGAATACATTGACGAAAAAGCAGCCTCAACCAAAGGAGGCTTTGATGACGAAGATAGGGATGAGAAATTTGAAGAAGCTGCAAGAATTATTGTGATTCATCAGCAAGGTTCAGCCTCTTTGTTACAAAGGAAACTTAAGCTTGGATACAACAGAGCTGGTAGAATTGTGGATCAACTAGAAGCAGCTGGAATAATTGGCCCATTTGAAGGAAGTAAAGCCAGGAAAGTATTTGTGGCAGATGAAATTAGTTTGGAACGGTTATTGGATGATTTGTAATTATCAGAGGAAACCTATATAAATTAGGGTTAGTTATCATTTTTTAATAGCTAAATTTATTCAATAAATATTTTTTAATTTTACACCATATAAACATAAATAATGAAAAAGATACTTTTATTCGTAGCAATTGCAACACTAAGCTTTAAAGCTACAAGCCAAGAAAAATATACAGACAAAGATCCAAAGGCAAAAGTAATTTTGGATAGACTGAGTGCAAAACATAAAGTAATAGATAACATTGTAATTGATTTTAGTGCTTCCTTTTCTGGTGTAAAGATAAAATCTCAAACATTAAGTGGAACGGCTTATAAGTCAGGTAAAAAATACGCTTATTACACACCAGATTATAAGGTAATTAATGATGGAAGATCAAATTGGTTATTTGTAAAATCAGAAAATGAAGTAACTATAACTTCAAATGAAGATGCTGATGAAGGAAGTGGTTTAATGAGTCCAACACAGTTGTTATCTATTTGGGAAAAAGGATTTAAATACAAATTCATTGGAGAAGGAAAAGTAGGTTCTAAAACGTTACAAGAAGTAAGATTGTTTCCAGACAGCCCTAAAAAATCTAAATACCATACTATTACGTTAATTATTGATAAAGTAGCAAACGAATTGAATAAGGTTGAGATCAAAGGAAGAGATGGAGTAAATATGGTATATAACATAAAGGATTTTAAATCTGGAAAAACTATTAATGACTCTAAATTCAAATTCGATAAATCAAAATACCCAAATTGTTCTGTGAATGATATGAGGTTTTAAGAAATAAAAACAACAATATTTTATAGTCCACAGTCTATTGATTGTGGACTATTTTTTTGATTATACTTTTCTATCAAACTAGAAAAGTATTAACTTGTTAAAAAAAAATAATTATGGGAGTTTTTAGTAGAATAAGTAACGGATGGAAAATGGGGACAGCTAGTCTCAAGATAATTAATAAAAATAAGCAACTTATTTTATTTCCAATTATATCTAGTGTATTTCTCTTTTCCGTTTTAGCTAGTTTTGCAGGAATAGGTTATGCCTCTTATGGAATGGAATATATGGAGTTTTTTGAGCAAGGATCTACAACCGATTACCTCATCACTTTTGTATTTTATTTGATTTCTTATTTTGTAATTGTGTTTTTCAATATAGGACTAGTGCATTGTGCAAGGATTTATTTTCAGGGAGGAGAGCCAAAATTTTCTGACGGTATTAAGTTTAGTGCGACTAGAATTCCTGTAATATTCAGTTGGTCTATTTTAGCAGCAACTGTTGGTTTAATAATTAAAGCAATTCAAGAAAACTCAGGAAGTATTGGGGCAATTGTTTCAGGACTTATTGGAATGGTATGGTCAGTAGCAACATTTTTTGTAGTTCCTGTTTTGGCGTATGAAAATTTAGGACCCATAGAAGCTGTGAAAAGATCGGGTAGTATTGTGAAAAATAAATGGGGAGAATCAATAGGAGCATCTTTTAGTTTTGGGATTCTAACATTTTTGGGAATGCTTTTGATTGCGCTTCCAATCGGATTAATTCTATCAATGATAAATCCAATGGTAGGAATCATAGCAGGAATAGCTCTAGTTTTCTTAATTCAAAGTGTTGTTTCTTCTGCCGAGATGGTCTTCATCTCTTCAGTTTATCATCAATTAGTTGATGAAATGCCGTTACAAGATTATGAGTCGGATATTCTGGATGATTTATTTATTGAGAAAAAGAAAAAAGGATTACTAGAGTAATTCAAGTAAAGTAAAGAGAATTTTAAAAGCCAATGATCAGTAAATTATTGGCTTTTTTTATAGATATAAAATCCATTTTTTTCATATTCTTTGTGCCAATTGTCAGATTCATTAATTTTTTGAATCTCAACTTCAAAATCATCTTCGCTAAGAGGGTATGAACCTTCGTTAATTGACAAAATGATGTATTCTGCATCCTTTATCATTGGGAATTGGTAGATGTCATCTCTGTAAGCCAATTGTGATACAAAAGTAGATTGTGCACTTAAAATAGCATCTTTAGGAATTTCATTTAATTTATCTCTAACCTCTTTTGTAGAATAGTCTCTAGAATAATGAGAAGCTTTGTAAACTCTAATTTTATTTTTATTGGTGTAGATTAAGGTGCTATCCATAACTCTTACTGTGCACAATAGACTGAGAATAATAACTGAAAAGGAACTGATTCTCAGGAGTTTTTTATTTGAAAACTCACCAATCACAGAAAATATTCCAATTGCCATGATTGGAGCAAATTCAATGCTATATTGGTCATGAATTCCCCACATACTGATATTGTCATGGAATAATTTTTGTCCAAAAATTGGGAGTAACATTAATAAATAGTATGGTTTGCGAATCAGAAGAAATAAGCCAGAGAAGAAAATAATGACGAACAATTCAAGTTTTAAATAATCTCCGTGAAGATCATTGGTGTGATTAGTAAATAATGTTTCAAAAGAATCGATAGGGTGTTGGAAGAGATGAAAAAACGCAGCTAAATAATTTTCACCCAAAGAAGAATATTGAAAATGGGGATATTCATTCCCGTTAGCAATTGCAGGCATCACGACAGAAGTGATGAGTAAAAAATAGGCGATACAAAAAGTAAAAGCTAAGAATAAATAGTTTCTCCAATACTTGTTTTTCCTGTATTCAATGATCATTCCTAGGCAAATAAATGCCATCCATAAAGAAATATTCTCTTTCCCAATTATGATAAAAGTAAGGAGGAGAGAGGTTTTTAACACATTCTTCTTTTTTAGAAAATAAAAGAACCAAGGGACTAGAGAGGCAGAAATGACATTACTATGATAATCAAAAGCAAGAGCAGAATAAATACCATAAAAAAGGAAAAAGTATAAGGTGGCAGAGATTGCTAGTTTTTCATTTTTGTAACTAAATACAAAGTATTTATAAATACCCAAACCTCCCAAGAGTATAAAGACAAGTTGGACAAGGAGTAGAGTATAAGTTTTAAAAACAAGAGAGAGCGGAGAGAAAATAATAAGGTATAAATCAAAATGATCTGCCAAGAGATTTTCTTTTATGCTTTTAAACACAGTACTGTCATTCCATTGAAAGTGAGAATAATCATACAGGGCATTGGAGTAAGCCCCTAAATCTAGCGCGTAGGTTCTTAATAAATAATGATTTACTAATGAAATTAAAGAATACAGAATCCCAAATCCAAAAAGTATTATTGTAAGTTTTTTGTTTTTAATCATTGAATTAAATTATTCTAGACAACTAATTTATATAAATTTTTTAATAATCAATAAGTAACTTTATCTTTACCAAATGAAACTAAAAACAGAAATAAAACTTCCTAGTTATCGGTTTAATCTCTCACACGAGGATAAAATCATAAGTTTTGGCTCTTGTTTTTCCGACAATATGGGAGAAAAATTGAAAGAAAGTAAATTTGATGTTTGCGTCAATCCCTTTGGGATTTTATTCAACCCTATATCAGTTTGTAAAGCAATCAATCAATGTGTTGAAAATACAAAATACACGGAATTTGATTTGAATTCTAACAATGAAATTCAGTTTAGTTTCAACCACCACAGTAGTTTTTCTTCTTTATCTAAACAAGAAACGATACAAAAGATAAACCAAGGAATAGAAACAGGAAGTAGTTATCTGAATGACGCAAATGTTGTGATTATAACTTTAGGAACAGCCTGGGTTTATAAGTTAAATGAAACAAACGAAGTTGTAGCTAACTGTTACAAAATTCCACAAGACCAGTTTAGCAAAGATTTATTATCTATTAATGAAATTGTGGTAGCGCTAAACGAATCCATTTTAAAAATTAAATCAATTAATCCTACAGCAAATGTCATTACAGCTATAAGCCCAGTGAGACATTGGAAAGATGGGGTAGTAGAGAACCAACAAAGTAAAGCCACTTTACATCTGGCATTAAAAGAGGTAAACGAAAGTCATGAAAACTGCGATTATTTCCCTTCTTATGAAATAATGATGGACGAATTGAGAGATTATCGTTTTTATGCCAAAGACATGTTACATCCTTCTGAGGTTGCAATAGATTACATTTGGGAGAAACTTGGAGATTCTTTTTTGACTAAAGAAACAAAAGAATTGAATTTTAGAATCTCTCAAATAAAGCAAGGACTTTCCCATAAACCCTTCAATTCTGAGTCAGAAAATCACAAAAAATTCAAAAAAAAACTATTGAGTAAAATTCAAGAAATAGAAGACGAACATCCATACTTGAATCTTAGTACAGAGAAAGCAACACTTTTAGGTTAAAAAAGTGTGTAAAAAAACTTGTAATTAACAAAATATCCTTACTTTTGCAGTCCGTAAAGGAAACCTGAGTCAGCCTAAGGTTAATTATTATTTAATTAACAAACCCTCTCGATTTGGCTGAAAACCGAGATACAAAAATTAGTATATGTCTGAAAATACAGAAGACAAAGCACCTGAATCGACACCAGAGACAGTGGCAAACAAAGTAGAAGAGACAACAACAGAAGCAACTACGGAGGTAGCAGCTGAAGAAGTTGTAGAAGTAGCAACTGAAGAAGTTGTGGAAGCAAAAACGGAAGAAGTTGTAGAAGCAGTAGCTGAAACAAAAGATGAAGATGTTGAAGCTATCATTACTGAAAAGAAAGTTGAAGAAGAAAAAATCGATTTAGAAAACTTCGATTGGGACATGTATGCGTCAGGAGAAACTTACACAGAAGAAGAATCTGCAGCAATTGCTCAAAAATACGAAGGAACTCTTAGATCTATCAAAAATAAAGAATTAGTAACTGGAAAAGTTACTTCTATTGGAGATAGAGAAGTTGTAATAAACCTAGATTATAAATCTGAAGGTGTTGTTGCAATAAATGAGTTTAGATATAATCCAGACTTAGCGATTGGTGATGAAGTAGAATTAATTGTTGAAAAACTTGAAAACAAGAAAGGACAATTAGAAGTATCTCATAAGATTGCAAGAATTCACAGAGCATGGTTAAAAGTTAACGAATGTCTTGAAACGGGTGAAATTATTACTGGTAGAGTAAAATCAAGAACAAAAGGTGGACTTATTGCTGATGTTTTTGGAATTGAAGCTTTCTTACCAGGTTCACAAATTGATGTGAAACCAATTAGAGATTATGATGAGTATGTAGGGAAGAACATGGAATTCAAGGTTGTGAAAATTAACCACGAATTCAAAAATGTTGTTGTTTCTCACAAAGCACTTATCGAAGCTGAGCTTGAAGAACAAAAGAAACAAATTATGTCTGGTCTTGAAAAAGGACAGGTATTACAAGGTATCGTGAAAAACGTTACTTCTTACGGAGTATTTGTTGACCTTGGAGGTGTAGATGGATTGATCCATATTACAGACCTTTCTTGGAAAAGAATCAAACATCCAGAAGAAATTGTAACATTAGACGAAAAAATCAATGTTGTAATTCTTGACTTTAATGATGACAAGAAAAGAATTGCTCTTGGATTGAAACAATTAGAGAAACATCCATGGGATTCATTAGATGAAAAAATGGCTGTAGGAGACAAAGTAAAAGGAAAAGTTGTAGTTATGGCTGATTACGGAGCATTTGTAGAAATTGCTGACGGAGTTGAAGGTCTTATCCACGTTTCTGAAATGTCTTGGTCTCAACACCTTAGAAGTGCTCAAGATTTCTTGAACATTGGTGATGAAATAGATGCACAAGTATTGACTCTTGATAGAGAGGAAAGAAAAATGTCTTTAGGAATCAAACAACTTTCTCCAGATCCTTGGGAAGGAATTGAAACTAAATACCCAGTTGGTTCTACGCATAAGTCTACAGTAAGAAACTTCACAAACTTTGGAGTATTTACAGAACTTGAGCCAGGAATTGATGGATTAATTCACGTTTCAGATCTATCTTGGGATAAGAAAATCAAGCACCCATCAGAATTCTGTGCAGTGAGTGATGAATTAGAAGTAATTGTTCTTGAATTGGACAAAGAAAATAGAAAATTATCTCTTGGTCACAAACAATTGGAAGAAAAACCGTGGGAGCAGTTTGAATCTGTTTTTGTTGAAGGATCAACTCACCAAGGAACGATCATTAAAGTAGAGCCTAAGTCAGGAGCTGTAGTTTCTTTACCTTACGGTATTGAAGGTTATGCACCAGCAAGACACTTGAAGAAAGATGATGGTGAAAAAGCTAAATTGGATGAAGTATTAGATTTCGTAATCTTAGAGTTTGATAACTCTAACGGTAAGATTATTTTATCACACACTCGTACTTTTGAAGAAGAACAAGCTAAAGAAGCTAAAAAGACTAAAGCAGATACGACTAAGCAAATGAAGAAAATGAGCTCTAGTCCTAAATCTACATTAGGAGATATGGATGCTTTACAAAGTTTAAAAGATAAATTAGAAGGAAAATAGGATCTAAATTTTCTTTATAATCATACTAAAACTCTCAGAATTTATTCTGAGAGTTTTTTTTTGTTACATTTGTCAAGTAATTGAATGAATAAATTACTCTTAGCAACACAACCGCTATTAAATGATTTTAAAAGAGAGAGAAATACTCAATAAGACAGAAATCAATATTCTTATTTCAAGATTAACAAGACAGTTAATCGAAAACCATAATTTATTTGAAGAATCTATTTTAATAGGTGTACAACCTAGAGGAATATTTGTGGCTAATAGGTTGCAACAAAAATTAAAGGAATTAAGCGGAATAGATGTAACTACGGGAGCTATTGACACTACGTTTTTTAGAGATGATTTTCGAAGAAAAGACATGCCACTACTTCCTAGCGTAAATAATTTAGATTTCTCAATAGAAAACAAACGAATTATTCTCGTAGATGATGTATTATTCTCAGGAAGAACTATAAGAGCCGCAATGGATGCATTAATGACTTTTGGACGACCAACTTCAATAGAATTATTGGTATTGATAGATAGAAGATTTACCAGGAATTTACCTATAGAGGCTAACTATGTAGGAAAATATATTGATACACTTTCTAGTGAAAAAGTAGAAGTGATGTGGAAAGAAACAGATGAAATAGACAAAGTAATATTAGTAAAAAAATGAATTCATTAAGCACAAAACATTTACTAGGAATAGAAAACATAACGCCTGAAGATATTCAGATGATATTTCAAGTAGCTGATAACTTCAAAGATGTAATAAATAGGCCAATTAAAAAAGTGCCAACACTTAGAGATATAACAATTGCCAATTTATTTTTCGAAAACTCTACCCGAACAAAATTATCATTTGAATTAGCAGAAAAAAGACTCTCTGCTGATGTTGTAAATTTTTCTGCAGCAAGTTCTAGTGTTAAAAAAGGAGAAACCTTAATTGATACGGTTAATAATATATTAGCAATGAAAGTAGATATGGTTGTAATAAGGCATCCAAGTCCTGGAGCAGCATTATTTCTTTCAAAACATATAGATTCTGTAATAATAAATGCAGGAGATGGAACTCACGAACATCCTACACAGGCTTTGCTTGATGCCTATTCGATAAGAGAAAAGCTAGGAGATGTAAAAGGTAAAAATGTCGTCATAGTAGGAGATATCCTGCACTCTAGAGTTGCAATTTCCAATATACATTGTCTTAAAAAGCTAGGTGCTAATGTAAAAGTTTGTGGACCGCTAACACTTATGCCAAAGCACATTGAGAGCTTAGGAGTAGAAGTAGAAACAAACCTAAAGAAAGCACTTGAATGGTGTGATGTTGCAAACATGCTAAGAATACAGCACGAAAGACAAGAAGTGAAATATTTCCCATCATTGAAAGAATACACACTCCAATATGGATTAACTCAAGATTTATTGGATGAGTTAGATAAAGAGATAGTAATCATGCACCCAGGACCAATAAATAGGGGGGTAGAAATCTCGAGTGAAATTGCAGATTCCAATAATTCAATAATACTCAGTCAAGTAGAGAATGGAGTAGCCATTAGAATGGCAGTCATCTATTTATTGGCTGGAAAAATTTAATTCTAATCCGCATTTTTTTTATTATCTTGTATTCGAATTATTATGATTAATTTACATATGAAAATTATAAAAGAGAAAAGAGAAAATTATACTATATTGAAAATCAATAATGAAAAACTAGATAGTACACTTTCTCCAAATCTAAAGTCAGAGTTCGTTATGTTAAATAAGCAAGGTGAAAGTAAGTTCTTATTAGATCTTTCTGATGTAAAGTACTGTGATTCTTCTGGTTTAAGTGCATTACTAATTGGAAATAGACTTTGTAATGATATTGACGGAAAATTTGTAATGTGTTCTATGCAAGAAATGGTTAAGAAACTAATAGAGATATCTCAGTTAGATAAAATTTTGAATATTACAGAAAATATAAAAGAAGCAGAAGAATTAATGGCTTAATTTTTTGATCAATTTTAAATAAAAATCCTATGAAAAAACAACTACAACTATTACTACTTTCTTTTTTTATGTTTGGATCCACCTTGGTGTCTTCCCAAACTTGTACAGTAAATACTACTGCGTTAGATGCATATATTTCACCTGATTCTTGGGGAATAATGCCTGATACAACCGATAACTTACCACCAGCAAAAATGAATGTTCAGTATGACACTTTTTTGTCTTTTAAGTTGCCACTCTATGCCAATGAATTGGATCCAACTTTACCAGCCATTCAATTATCAACTCTAGAATTAAAAAACATAGTAGGATTACCTTCAGGAATGGTATTTACTTCTGCAGCATCTACAACAGATAGTATTTATTGTGACAATGCAAATTGTATTTGGAATGCAAATACTTATGGATGTTTAAGGATAATTGGGACACCATCAGTAATTGGTGTTTTTCCATTAGTAATAACATTAGAAGGGGTAACAATTGGAGGTCCCTTAGCCCAAACTGGTTTAGGTGATATAAATGGTTATAGATTGAATATTACTCCTGTAGGAATTAACGTAATAAAAGAATCTGGATTAATTTTAAATCAGAATAGACCAAATCCTTTTGGAAATTATACTGAGATTAACTATTCAATAGCTAAACAATCTTTGGTTCAGTTTTATGTAATGAATTTATTGGGTGAGATAGTTTATGAAAATACCTACAAAGCCAATCAAGGAGAGAATAAAATTAGATTTGATGGAACTTCATTAAATAAAGGGATTTACTTATATATAGTCGAAGTTGATGGATTTATAATGACAAAGAGAATGGTTATTGAGAAATAACAATATCAAAATTATCTAATAAGCCAGCTATTCCTTCTTGAGAAAAGCTGGCTTTTTTTATGTTATTTGCTATTGGATGAATGCTATAATTACTGGCAGTAGTGAAATTTGCTTTTTCTAGATTTGTGTTATCAAATACAGTATTAGCTAATTCACAATCCTTAAACCAAGCTTGTGTAAGATTAGCTTCGGTAAAATCTACATCCATCATTAAACAGTTTATGAATTTAGTTTTAGGTATTTTTAATTTATAGAAACTAGAGTATGAGAGTTGGCAATTTTCAAATTTCACTTTTAACAAAAAAGAATTTACCGATTCAAAATTAATGCCCATGAGTTTACAGTCAAGAAATTTTACTTGCTTAAAACTCGAATTGTCAATTTTCGAATTACTTAAATTACAATTATCAAATTCACATTCTGAAAAAGAAAAGTTTGCTATTACTTGTTCATTTAAATCACAATTAATGAATTTACATTCATTATACTCTGCTCTTTCAAGTGAATTTTTATTTTCAAAAGATTGATTATTAATAATGTTCATTATTGATTTTTAATTATTCTTAAAGTATTTACTTTTCTTTCAGAAGAAACTCTAAGTAAATAAACACCATTTTTCAACCTACTTAAGTCAACATTTTCAGTATAATTTATTGATTTTACAAGTTTTCCATCCATTGAAAAAATGTCAATTTTCGAATTAGGAGATGAACCTTTCAAATAGATTAAACCAGTTGTAGGATTTGGAAATATAGAGATATAGCCCAAGTCGTTTCTTTCCTCTAAAGAAGCTGTACTGCAATATGTTTTAGAAAAATAAGCAAAATAATGTTTCTCCACATATTCTAAAATTGCTTCAGCTAAACTATCAGCATATACAACCCTTTTATTATAATCAAACCTTACACCTTGATGAGATTCTATTTGAATTGCATCAATTGTTCCTCCATTCTTAGACCCAAACCTTACTGTGTTATAGCCTCCATTAAAATAAGGTTCGCCAACCAAAGGAAAAGGAATAGAGTCGGAAGGAACTGCTGGTACTCCTCTTTTTTGTATCATTGCCCCAAAACTATCAGAGCCTCTAATTAGTTGCGAATGGGAATATGAGCTAAGATTAGAATAACGTAAGTTTAAAATACTTGTGTTGGAATTTAAAGGTGAAGAATTTAATGAAGAATCATTTTTTCTTAATTCTGTTCCCGATAATAAATATCCTAGTTCTAGTCTTTGAATTGTGTGCCCATGCCCATGAATGTCAAAGAAAATACCTTTCAAAAATTTTTTATAAACTAACTTCTTTGCAGAATCTACAAAATTCATATACTCATGCCAATAAGGTTCTGTGATAAAATTACTATCTGTAGCTTCAATTATTTCTCTATTTGCATCCAATTTTTTTCTATGTAACTTGTTTATAATAACATGCGGATAACAACCCGTCTTAAAAAGAATTGCAGCTTCTATTTGCCTAGTTAATTCTTGCGTATAAGAATCTCTTTGCGTTACACAACCTACACAATTTCTGTCGGGAAGAATTGTAGGATTTTCATAACCTCCATGAGGAGATGAAAGAATAATAGGTAAGTTTCCACATCTGTATTCGATTAAACTATCGTTTCCGTAGTATACATTACCAGCAACATAATTTTGGGAATAAGATAAAAAAGAGAAACTAAAAAGGAGTGTTGCGAGTAGTATTTTCATAAGGATAAAGATAATCACATTTTTACAATAAATTAATACGACAATATTTCCGTTAAATGCTTTTGGCACATAGTTTGAAAATATTAAGTAGATAAAGAAACGAAATAAAGTTAAAAAACTGATTTACAAGTTTTTTAATTCAAAATATACTAATACGACCACTTGTTCAATTAATTTACACAGAATAAGTATGTCATAATGACCTTAAAAACATGAACGAATCATTCGAAGATAATATATTTCAATTTACTCAATCTTCTGACGAAGGTGAATTCATACCTCTGATTACCTCAGAAGATGAAAATGAAATGAACAAAGAGGAATTTCCAGATGAAATGCCAATACTTTCCTTAAGAAACAATGTACTATTTCCTGGAGTTGTAATACCAATTACTGTAGGTAGAGATAAATCAATTAAGTTGATTAAAGATGCATATGCAGGAAACAAAATATTGGGAGTAGTCTCTCAAAAAGACGATAAAATAGAAGATCCAGACTCTTCTGAAATTAACAGAGTAGGAACAATAGGGCAAATTCTTAAACATCTTAAAATGCCTGATGGGAGTACAACAGTTATCATTCAAGGAAAAAGAAGGTTCGAAATTGAAGCATTTACTCAAGAAGATCCTTATTTGAAAGCGAGAGTAAAAACAATCATAGAAACAAAACCAGATGAAAATGACCCTGAATTTTTCGCGTTATTTTCTTCTTTGAAAGATTTAGCTTTAAAAATAATTAAAGAATCACCTTCCATTCCTTCAGAGGCTTCTTTTGCGATAAAAAATATTGAGAGTCCTAATTTCATGATCAATTTTATTTCCTCAAACATCAATGCAGATGTCAGTGAGAAACAATTGATGTTAGAAGAAGTTGACATGACTGCGAGAGCCAAGCTGGTTCTTAAAAATTTAACTAATGAGTTGCAATTATTGGAATTGAAAAACGACATTCAATCCAAAGTGAGAACAGATTTAGATAAGCAACAAAGAGATTATTTCTTACACCAACAAATGCGTCAAATTCAAGAGGAATTAGGGGATAATCCTGGGCAACAAGAGGCAGAAGACTTAAGACACAAAGCAGAAAAGAAAAAATGGGGTAAAAAAGTAAAGAATACTTTTTATAAAGAATTGAGTAAACTAGAAAGAATGAATCCTCAAGCTGCTGAATATTCGGTACAATTGAACTATTTACAATTACTGACAGATTTACCTTGGAAAAAGAAAACCAAAGATAAATTTGATTTAAAAAGAGCTCAAGAAATCTTGGATAGAGACCATTTTGGACTTGAAAAAGTGAAAGAAAGAATCATTGAACACCTTGCAGTCCTTAAGCTTAAGAAGAACATGAAAGCTCCAATTCTATGTTTATATGGTCCTCCGGGAGTTGGAAAAACATCCTTAGGAAAATCAATTGCAGAAGCAATGGGAAGAAAATACGTAAGAATGTCGCTTGGTGGATTGAGAGATGAAGCTGAAATAAGAGGGCATAGGAAAACATACATTGGAGCAATGCCAGGAAGGATTTTACAAAATTTAAAAAAAGTAAAGACTTCCAATCCAGTATTTGTATTAGATGAAATAGATAAATTGACTAGAGATTCTCATGGAGACCCTTCTTCTGCTTTATTAGAGGTATTGGATCCGGAGCAAAATTCTACTTTCAATGATAATTTTGTGGATTTGGATTATGACTTATCCAATGTAATGTTTGTAGCCACTGCTAATAGTTTGAACACCATTCAACCAGCATTACGCGATAGGATGGAGATTATTGAAATAAATGGGTATACGATTGAAGAAAAAGTAATGATTGCACGTAAATTTCTTCTCCCAAAACAAATAAAAGAAACAGGGGTGAGCGAAAGTTCAATAGAAATAGGTAACGAAGTATTAGAAGCAATAGTAGAAAATTACACCAATGAAAGTGGAGTGAGAGGATTAGAAAAAAGAATCTCTAAACTTGTAAGATACAGAGCTAAGCAATTAGCAATGGATGAAAACTATACAGTAGAAATTACAAAAGATGAACTAGGTAAAATATTAGGCCCAGCACATCCAAAAGATAAATACCAAGGAAATGATATTCCTGGGGTAGTTACAGGATTGGCTTGGACTCAAAATGGAGGAGATATTTTATTTATTGAAACTAGCTTGTCGCCAGGGAAAGAGAAATTAACTCTTACAGGAAATTTAGGAGATGTTATGAAAGAAAGTGCAGTAATTGCTCTTGAATACTTAAAATCTAATGCCAATAAAATTGGAATTGAACCAGAAATGTTCCAAAATAACAGTGTTCACATGCACGTTCCAGAAGGAGCAACTCCAAAAGATGGTCCATCTGCCGGGATTACTATTCTTACTGCTCTGACTTCTATATTTATGAATAAAAAAGTGAAGACAAATTTAGCAATGACTGGTGAAATTACTTTGAGAGGAAAAGTATTGCCAGTAGGAGGAATTAAAGAAAAAATACTAGCAGCAAAAAGAGCAGGAATAAAAGAAATAATTCTATGTAAAAGTAATAAAAAAGACATTGAAGATATTAAGCCTGACTATTTATCAGGATTGGAATTTCATTATGTAGATTCTATGCTAGAAGTACTCGACTTAGCTTTGATTTAAAATTAATAACAAATGGCTGTTAATTCAAGCGTGTTATTGCGGTTGTTAAATAGTAAAAAATAGTTATATTTGTTTCAATGAAGCATACTATAATTATTTTTTCATGTGTTTTAGGTTTATTTTTTTCTTGTAAATCAAACAAAGTTCAAGTAACGGAAAAGACAGAACCTTGTTTACCAAATACAGAAGAAAGTTGCGTATGCGCTCAGAATTATGATCCAGTTTGTGGGTGTGATAATAAAACTTATTATAATACATGCCATGCCAATTGTAGTAATGTGACTTTTGTGCCAGGAAAATGTAAAGAAAAAAAATAAAACAAGAAATTGAACGTTAATAAATCATAACTATGAAAAAAAATATTTTATTAATTGCAGCTTTAGCATTTGCAGCAACTATTCTAGTAAGTAGCTGTAAAAAACCTATAGGTAAGTGTGATGAATTCTTCGAACAAGGATGTCCAACTACTCAGGAATATGTTCCAGTTTGTGGGTGTAACAATAAAACTTATGCCAATTCATCTTATGCTGAATGTGCAGGAGTAGATTACGTCAACGGATCATGTGATTAGTATTTTTATCAAGAACGTGGGTTCTTAAAAATATAAATAAACTTGAAAGTAAATAACTTCATCAAATTAAAAGTACTACAATCATTATTTATCTTATTTGTAATTTTATGCAGTAATAACGTATTTTCTCAACTTGGAGGGTCAGCTTCCTACCAGTTTTTGGATTTATCCAATTCCTCAAGAATACAAGCTTTAGGTGGAAGTAATATTTCTATTTACGACAAAGATGTAAACCTAAATATTTCCAATCCTTCCTTATTAGATTCCACAAAATCGGGATCTATCTCTTTAAATTATATGAATTATGTCTCGGATATAAATTATGGATTCACTTCATTTACAAAGCATTTTGATAACATAGGAACGTTTAATGCGTCTTTTATGTATGCAAACTATGGTGATTTTATAAGAACAGACGAAGCAGGAGTTAAACAAGGAAATTTTTCTGTAAATGACCTAGCACTTATTATTGGTTTTGGAAGAAAAGTCGATTCATTATTTAGTATAGGTGGTAATTTTAAATTTTTCCAATCTATTTATGATATTTATAACTCTAATGGAATTGCATTAGATTTAGCAGGGAATTATTACAAGCCTTCCAAAGAATTTTCTGCAAGTGTTGTTATGAAAAACATTGGTTTTGCTTTTTCCAAATACAGTGAAAAAGAAAAGTTGCCGTTTGAGATTCAAATCGGAATGACCAAAAAATTAAAGCATGCACCATTTAGGTTTTCATTGACTTTGACTAATTTACAAACATGGGATTTAACCTATGATGATCCTAATGTTAAAAAGGAATTTGACCCAGATACATTTGAGGAATTACCTGCAAAAGAACCAACTTTCTTTGACAAAGGAATGCGTCATGTAGTGTTTGGAACAGAATTTATTCTAAGTAAAAATTTTAATATTCAAATTGGATATAATTACAGAAAAAGACAAGAATTGAAATTTACAGAGAAAACAGGACTGGTTGGATTTTCTGGAGGAATAGGTTTTAAAATCCAAAAATTCAGGCTTAATTACAGTATTTCTAGTTACCATTTGTCTGGGAAATCCCATAGTTTTTCTGTGACGACTAACATTAATCAATTTAGGTCAAAAAATTAATGACTGTGTAATTTTCATACACATTTTCTTGTTTACAAAATTCTAATTTATCCTATTTTTGCATGTAACAAAAAATTATATTTGTTAATATGAAGAAAGAAATTGCAAAAGGAGCATTAATAGGGGGGGTAATTCCATTATTGTTTGTGGGTCTATTATACTTTAGTTTTTATTTATTTGATAAAACTATTACTGACCAAGTATTGAGTTCAGGACTATTGTTTGCATTAGGTATAAATGCTTTGGTTATGAAGTTTTATTTCAAAAAAGACAAGGATTATTCAGCAAGAGGAATAATGTTAGCCTCTTTTGTCTGTTTTATTTTTCTTGTAGTTAAATTTGTTATTTATGACTAATTCTAAAGAAATATAACCATGAAGTATTACATAATATCTGGAGAAGCATCTGGCGATATGCATGGGGCAAATTTAATTTCTGAGATGAAGAAATTACAGCCCAATTCAGAGTTTAGAGGTTGGGGAGGAGACAAAATGGAAAACCAAGGCTTGACACTTATAAAGCATTATAAAGAATTAGCATTTATGGGTTTTGCAGAAGTTATAATGAACTTAAAGACAATTCTTAGTAACATAAAGTTTTGTAAAAAAGATATTTTAGAATACAAACCAGATGCAGTAATTTTGATAGATTACCCAGGATTTAATTTAAGGATTGCAGAGTTTCTTCATGAAAATAACATCAAAGTTTTCTTTTATATTTCTCCACAAGTTTGGGCATGGAAGCAATCTAGAGTTAAAAAGATTAAAAAGGTTGTAAATCACCTTTTCGTTATATTACCTTTCGAAAAACCATTCTACGAAAAATTTGACTATCATGTAGATTTTGTTGGAAATCCATTGTTGGATGAAATAAGTAATTTTAAAAAAGCTTATGAATCGGAGGATTTTAGAGCTAATAATAAGTTAGATGAAAGACCAATAATTGCATTATTGCCAGGAAGTAGAACCCAAGAAATAAATACAAAATTACCAATAATGCTATCTGTGGTAGAAAAGTATCCTAATTATCAATTTGTAATTGCTGGAGCACCTTCACAAGGAGAGGAAATTTATCATTCTCATATAAGTGGAGATAAGCAAGTTTCTTTAGTATTTGGAAAAACTTATCCTCTACTAATGAATAGTTATGCAGGACTCATAACATCTGGAACTGCAACCTTGGAAACAGCATTGTTTCAAGTGCCGCAAGTAGTTTGCTATAAGGCAAATTCAATCTCTTATGCTATCGCAAAAAGATTAGTAAAAATTAAATTTATATCCTTAGTAAATTTAATAATGGACAAAGAAATAGTGAAAGAGCTGATTCAAATTGACTTAACCTCAGAAAAGTTAGCACATGAATTGAGTATTATATTAGAAGGAGAGGGGAGAATAAATATGAAAAATTCTTATACCAATCTCATTACCAAACTCGGAGGAGAAGGAGCTTCTAAAAAAACAGCTGAGTTAATCAATCATTATTTACACCAAAATTGAAAAATCTTTTTTTAATAGGATTTATTATTTCCTTGGCATTATCTTTTAATGCTAAAGAAATAAGAGTTGGATTATTTGAAAAAGTAAACATAAAAAAAGTAGATATTTTTTATAACATAGGTCGGTTCGAATTTTATTCAGAATCAGAGACTTACGGTATTATGAGTAATAAAAATGACAAAATTTCTTTCGAATCTAATAATGATAAAGTAAAAGCCTACATGAATGGCAAGTACTTGGGAGATCAAATTTGGTTTAGGTTAGATTATCGAAGTGAGAATAATAGTGTAATAATTTCTAACGGAAAAAAAAAAAGAAAATATAAAGGGAATATTATTTTATACTCAATAAATGGGGAACTAAAAATTGTAAACGAAATAAACATAGATAAGTATGTAGAGGGAGTAATAAAAGGAGAAGCGGGTTATGGTTATAGTTTGGAATATTATAAAGTTCAGGCTGTTATAAGTAGGACTTACGCACTTCATTATCAAAAACATAAGCAAGAAGGGTTTGATTTATGTGATCATACTCATTGCCAAGTTTATGATGGAATAAATTACAAAAAAACGATTACTCAAGCTGTAGAAGCAACCTCAGAAGAAGTATTGGTAGACTCTAGTTTAACCTATATTAATACCTTGTT
Organism: uncultured Flavobacteriales bacterium; assembly: GCA_905182785.1. Classification (GTDB taxonomy): domain Bacteria; phylum Bacteroidota; class Bacteroidia; order Flavobacteriales_D; family CAJJDF01; genus CAJJDF01. The sequence continues at coordinate 11,264 of CAJJDF010000053.1, read as the reverse complement.
TCATTCAAACTGTGGCGGGCAAACTGTTTCTACGGATTTTGTTTGGAGTAAAAAACTTGAATGTATGGAAAGTATAATGGATACTTTTTGTCTAAATTCTAGTCAAGCAAAATGGAAAAAAACAATATCAAAAATAACTTGGATACAATTTCTTTCCAAGAAAACGGGTAAATCAATTTCGGTAGTAAAATCTAACGATTTAAATTTTAATCAATTTCAAAGAAAAGAATTCTATGAGTTTGGTAATTATAAAGTTAGGCTAGTAGATATTAGGTCTAATTTTAGATTAAAATCCACTTATTTTTCTGTGCACGACATTGGAGATAAAATTATCTTAATTGGAAGAGGGTATGGCCATGGAGTAGGATTATGCCAAGAAGGTGGAATAGTGATGGCAAAAACACATACCTATAAAGAAGTGTTACACCATTATTACAAAAATGTATCTATTATGCCAATAAGCAAAGTAGAATACTATAAGTTATTTTGATAATTCTTTATCAATTAAAACTAATTTTTGGTAAAAATCCTTACCATATTTTCGTTCAAGTGGTTCTTTTAAAAATCTAAATACAGAGACGTTTAGCTCTTCACCACAAGCACAAGCTGGACTACAAATATCCCATTTATTGTAATCTAAGGCATCATAATACGTGAGTTTTTTAACCCTAATAGGGTATAGATGACATGAAATAGGTTTTATGAAATCAATCTCTCCTTTTCTGTGGGCTTTTTCAATAGAACATTTTGCAGTATTAGTTTCGTCAAAATACACAAAAGCACATTCTTTATTGTTTACCAAAGTGGTTACAATTTCTCCATCAAAATCTTCATAAGAAACTCCATTATTAGAGACAGCATCTATTCCAATTTGACGCATGTAAGGAATGATTTTGGTTAAGTTTTTTTCAATTATTATTTTTTCTTCTTTTTCAAGTGGTGCTCCTGCATCACCTTCTATACAACAAGCTCCTTTACAGGCAGAAAGGTCGCAAACAAATTGTTTTGAAAATATTTCTTCAGAAATTAATTTATTCTCTAATTCAATCATAAAAAAGCATTTATTTTTTTAAGTAAAATACTGAGAGGGTTTTGGTTTTTCTCTAGTAAGGTTCAAAATTAAACTATTATAATCAAGATGAAGCATTTTAATAAATGAAAAGAGTATCTAAAAGAATAATAAGCAAAGTAAAATTGTAAACAACTATAATTCAAGATCAAATTGGACCCACAAAAAACACTTTTTTTTATAGAATTGATGTTTCATCAAAAAGAAGATTCGATTTTGGATTAAAAGGGGTGGATTAGAGATGTTCTCTGTAGATTTTGGGAAATTGAGAGTTGCAAATACAGATGACATTCAATATACAACCACAATAAGGAATCAATTAATGCCAAACTTTGGATATGAAGTTTACTTACATTTAGAAAAATATTATGTAGGACTGTCAGCACCAAAAGTTATTTGAAACACTTACAAAGCATTTTTTCAAGGAGGTGGAGAATTAGAACCTATTCAAGACAGACACTTTTTCTTAACAGTAGGATACGCATTTGATTTGAACAGTGTAGTAGAAAATCTCCAATCTTTTATGGTGAAATCATTTGAGGATTTACCTTTATCAGCAGATGTAAATGTAAACTTTTTCTTTATGAGAAATTATGGATAGAAGAAGGATATAGTGCTGATGATTCATTTACAGGTAATTTGGTATACCATTTTATACCAAAAATTTAGAGCTGGTTATGCTTAAGATTACATAGTATAGCAATTAGGAGATTACAATACAGGAACTCACGAAATCATGATTAACTATGATTTAGATTTCTTACGAAAAGGATCTAGAACTCCAAGAAGATTTTAATTTAGTTAGAATAGCTTTATATCATTGGTTTTATTGTTAAAAAAAAGCTAAATAAGAATATTTAAAAAAATAAAAAATAATGATTAAAATCTTTGATAGCTTTATCTAGTTTTTTTTTGCTTAAAAATTAATTTTTAAGCAACATTTTTTATAATTTTGACGAACCGAATTAACATAAAATAATGAAAGAAATATATATATTATCAGCAGTAAGAACACCAATAGGAAGTTTTGGAGGAGTTTTATCTACAGTGCCTGCAACTAGGCTTGGAGCCGCAGCAATTAAAGGTGCTTTAGAAAAAGTGAATATTAATCCAAATGAAGTGGATGAAGTTTTTATGGGTAATGTATTACAAGCAGGATTAGGACAAGCTCCAGCAAGACAAGCTGCTATGTTTGCAGGAATTAGTAATACTGTTCCAGCAACTACAATAAATAAAGTATGTGCATCAGGAATGAAATCTATTTCATTGGCTGCTCAATCTATATTAGTAGGAGATAATGATTTAGTAATAGCAGGAGGAATGGAGAATATGAGTATGGTTCCTCATTATATGAATGCAAGAAATGGACAAAAACTAGGAAATATCACAATGAAAGATGGATTGATTCTAGATGGATTGACAGATGTGTATAATGATTACCACATGGGTAACGCAGCCGAATTATGTGCAAAGGAATGTAATATTTCTAGAGAAGCACAAGATGAATTTACAATAGAGTCTTACAAAAGAGCTGAAAAAGCATGGAGCACAGGGAAATTTGATAATGAAATAGTACCTGTAGAAGTACCTCAAAGAAGAGGAGATGCAATAGTTGTATCAGAGGATGAAGAATACAAAAAAGTAAAATTAGATAAAATACCTGCGTTAAGACCAGTATTTCAAAAAGATGGAACAGTTACTGCAGCTAATGCCTCTACACTAAATGATGGAGCTTCAGCATTAATTATTTGTTCGAAAGAAAAAGCAGAACAACTTGGAATAAAACCAATAGGAAAAATAGTTAGTTATGCTGATGCAGCTCAAGAACCAGAATGGTTTACAACTGCACCTTCAAAAGCATTGCCAATAGCTCTTAAAAAAGCAAACTTATCAACAATGGATGTTGATTACTGGGAGTTAAACCAAGCTTTTGCTGTAGTTGGTTTAGCAAATATTCAGAAGTTAGATTTGGATTCAACAAAGGTAGATGTTAATGGAGGAGCAGTATCTTTGGGGCATCCACTAGGAAATTCAGGTTCAAGAATTATTGTAACTCTATTAAATGTATTGAAACAGAATAACGGAAAAATAGGTGCTGCTGCAATCTGTAACGGAGGAGGTGGTGCTTCTGCAATGATTATTGAAAATCTGTAAAACAGATTTTTATTTGTTAATTTTACAAAAAATTAATCACTAAATTAATTTACGAGTATCTTTAAGAAAATAATTCCTGCCGCAGTGTTATTCATTCTACTTGTATCAAGTAGTGCACAATCTGTGCTTACTAATCATGATGGAATAATCCATCTAGATGCAAATGCGATTTTTTATGTGGAAGGAGATGTACTAATCACAAATACTGGGGTTATTAATAATTCAGGTACTTTATTCGTTCAGAATGATTGGATAAATAATTCTGTTTTTAATGTTTTTTTAAATTCTAATCCAGGAACAGTTAATCTGTTTGGAGTAAATCAATCTATTCTTGGAGCTACCCCAACTAAGTTTTACAATTTAGTGACTCAAAATGTTGCTATAAAATCAATGTTTGTAGATGTTTGGGTAGAAAATGAATTGGATATTACGGATTCTGAAGTAGCACTTAACGATAACATACTTCAGCTTTATAATACAGATCCAAATTCTCTGTTATGGAGTACTGGTTTTATATCAGGAGATACCATTGGAGGATACGTTACGAGAAGTACGGATAGAACTGCAGAATACTTATTCCCAGTAGGTTCTAATACTTTATTAAATAACCTTAGAGCTGTATCTTTTATTCCAAGTAATAGCGATAGTTCGGTAATTGGAGTAAGACTAGCAGCAAGAGATGCAAATTTTGATTTTACAGGAACTTCAGTTACAGGTTCTACTGGACCATTTCCCACAACACAAAAAGACCCAAAAATATTAAGTTTAAATAAGGAGTTTTATCACCATATTTCAAGGTTTTATGGGACAACAAATGGAAAAGCAAAAATCTATTATTTTGATTCTGATGACCCCACTTCTCACGCTTTTAATGGTGTAGCTTTGTGGAATAACTCTATCCCAAGATGGTCTATTTCAGACTACAGCACTTTTACACCTGCTGTTTTATCTTCAATAGGATTTCCTGACAAAGGAAAGGAAATAAATGGATTTGACTTTAGTAATGATGTGTACTCCCTTTCAATAGAAGATCAAATTAATGTTTATGTACCTCAAATATTTTCTCCCAATGGAGATGGATTGAATGATATTCTTTATGTCTATGGAAGTAGAGTTGAGTCAATGACATTTATAGTCTATAATAGATGGGGTGAAAAAGTATTTGAATCAAATGACAATTCTATGGGATGGGATGGTCAGTTTAGAGGTTCTGGAGCTATAGGAGGAGTTTATGTTTATTATTTGGAAGCTAAAATTTTTGAAGAATCAGAAGTTGTTACTCTAAAAGGAGATATAACATTAGTAAGATAATTATATGATAAAAAATTACGCAATACTATTACTCTTATTGTTTGGATTAAAAAATGTTCAGGCACAGGACATTCATTTTTCTCAATTTATGGAGAATCCATTATTGTTAAGTCCTGCTTATGCTGGAATGTATGAAGGGAACTATCGATTCAATTTGAATTACAAAAACCAATGGGCAACTCTTGGAAATGTATATGAAACGTATGCAGCTTCTGCCGATTTTATAATTTTCAAGAACTATATGGGTCTAAAAGCAACAGGTTTAGGAATTTCAGCTTTTCAAGATCAAGCAGGATCTTCAAAAATAAAATCGACCAGAATTGATTTAGATATTTCTCAAACGGTTTATATATCCGATAATTCAGATTTGACTTTGGGGTTGGGGATTTCTTACCTAGATATGTCAGCAAATTATGTAGGGTTAAATTGGGGAAGCCAATACAATGGAGTAGAGTTTGATGAAAGAATTATATCAGGAGAAAGTTTTGTGGGATATGCAGAAAAAGCCTTTGATTTATCTGCAGGGTTGATATTTAGAGCTTTTGATGATGATTTATATCCGTTAGAAATAGGTATTTCTGCGTTTCATTTGGCAAGACCAAAAACAAACATTTTAGGTGTAAATAGAGTGATTCCAATTAGAGTTACATTAAATAGTTCCAAGGAGTTTAATTTACCTAATAATATAAATTTAGGTTATAAGTTGTTAGTTTTTGCATCTATACAAAAAAGAGCTAAAGAAATAGTTGTAGGTGGACTTTTTAGAAAAGATTTTGGAATTGTATCTAAGTATACAGGATATTATAATAATATAAATGTATATTTAGGAGCTTATTATAGAGTTGGAGATGCTATTATTCCGGTAGTAAAAGTAACAATACATAAGAAAATCACGGTTGGTATAAGTTACGATTTTACTCTTTCTAAATTATCGCAAGCTAGTTTATATAGAGGGGGACCAGAATTTGCAATGTCATACATTGGTCCTTTCAGACCTATTGCTGTTATTTCACCAAAAACTTTCGATTAATGAGTAAAAATATTATTGTAATAATAACATTTTTATCTCTTACTTTATCTTATTCTCAGGATATGAGTAGAATTATGGTTGAAGCAAATAAGCTTAACTTTAACACCTCTTTATCAGAAATTTCTTGTTATTTCTCTAACGGGAATTTGCTCTTTTTCCAAAACAAAAATTATTTAAATACACACAGTCGGTATTATGATTTATTTATGCTTGACAGTGCTAATTTAGATATGAAGCAAGGTGATAAAAATAAAGTTAGTCTAACTAAGCAATTGACAATTGTCACTAATTATAATGAAGGACCATGCTATGTGGATGAAATAAACAATAGAATTTACATTACGATTAATGCCTTGGATAAAAAAGGCATGAAACGAGGTAAGAAACTAAATACACTTAATCAGAATAGATTAAGGTTATTGGAAGGAGAATTTAAGGATGGAATAATATCTAATTTAAAAGAATTTACTTATAATAACCCTGTTTATAGTATAGGTCATGCAGCTTATTCTAATGCAACAAAAAGACTATATTTTGTATCTACAATGCCCGGAAGTTTAGGTGAAGGTGATATATATTATTGTTCAAAAAAAGCAGATGAATCTTGGGGTATCCCCGTAAATTTAGGAAAGAGATTGAATTCTATTAATTCGGAGTTATTTCCTTATGTAAAAAACGGGATATTATTTTTTGCTTCTAATGGACAAAGAAGACAAAAAGGAAGAGATTTAGATCTATATTTTGTTAAAGAATCTGAGATTTTAACAAAATACCCTACTGAATTAGTTGGTGCAAATACGAATTATGATGATTACGCAATTTGTTTTAATCACAATGAATTAGAGTTTGAAGGATATTTTACTTCTAACAGAAATAATGCATTGGCAAGTGATGATGATATTTATAGTTTTACAATAACAAATGTAGAGTATGAAAAAACATATGATTTATTAGTAAAAATATCCAATGAAGGTGAGTTTTTAACTTCTGGAAAAACCATATTGATTGATGAAGAAGGAAATGAAATTAAAACAAGTAAAGTAAGAAAGGGAGAGTTTAATTTCATCAATTTAGAAAAAGGGAAAAAATATAAATTAGGGTTTAACAATAATGAATTTTCTAGGCTGTTTGATTTACCTGTTAATTATTATAGTGGATTTGTAGTGGAAAAATTTGACATAGAAAATGATGCTATATTTAGTGATATATTACTAGTAGACCACATTGATGTATTAGTAAATAAGCTAGATAGTACAGAAAAATTAGTTGTAATTAATCCAACAATAAAAGAGATACCAAAAGTAAAAAAGGTAACTGAAGTAATAAAATTTGATAGAAAAGAAAGTTTTGAAAATATATATTTCGCATATAATTCTTATACAGTTTATAAATACTCGCGAAACAAATTAGATAGACTAATAAAATATACGAATGATAATAATGCAAAGTATATTATTCTTAATGCATACACGGATGCTAGAGGAAGTAAATCTTATAACGAGAGACTTTCTATTAAAAGAGCTCTTTCTGCAAAAGATTATCTGATTAAAAATGGAATTCCAGAGAGTAAAATAAAATACCATGGGTTTGGTGAAAATAATTTACTAAGCAACTGTGGAGACGGAATTAGGTGTAAAGAGGATGATCATTTTAAAAATAGAAGAATTGAATTTGTTATTGCTTATTGATACACAATAAAAACTCTAACATGATTTCTAATAAATAATTTAAAACTCCAAGAGTAATTATCTCGGAGTTTTTTTTATGGTTAAGAGAGCAATTATTCATTGGGCAAAAATTCTATTCGTATACTTCACCAATTACACTTTTATTGAATGAATAAAAGTATTTGTTTCATTCAATAGAGTGTAGGTATATTCTAGTTTTTTGAGAGAAAATTGAAGCACAAAAAAAGACTTGTCCAAATGAACAAGTCTTTAATATTAATTATAATTTTTAATTACGCTCTACCTAAGTCTTTCAACATTTTTGTATGGTACTTTATTGCCTGAAAAAAAGTTTTGTGACTGTTGTAAGGCACGTTAAACTCTTCGGCAGTTTCTTTTACTATCTTAGATAGTTTCTTGTAGTGTACATGACAAATTGTAGGGAATAAATGATGCTCTACTTGATAATTTAATCCTCCAACAAACCAGCTTAATATTTTGTTGTCAGGTGCAAAGTTACACGTAGTTTCCATTTGGTGAATAGCAAAATTATTTTCGATTGTTAAATCATCCGTAGATTTCACAAATTCTGTTTCTGGAATGACGTGAGCTGGCTGAAAAACAATTGCCAAAATAAATCCTGCAATATAATGCATCACAAAAACAAACAATACTATCCAATACCAAGAAACTGGTAAAACTATTATTGGCAGTGCAATTACAAATGCGTAATACACTAATTTACTAATTATTAAAACTAATATATTCTTTTTGTAAGTAGTATTAAAAGTTTTTAATAAATCTTTGTCTTTATACCTTTTAAGCTGTTGGAAGTCTTTAGTAGTCATCCACATTACAGTCATTAATCCATAGAAGAACCAAGCATATAAATATTGATATTTATGAATAGGTTTTCTTTCATCATCAGGTGAAAATCTTAATAAACCAATCGTATTAATATCTTCATCGTATTCGTGAACATTGGTGTAAGTGTGATGTAGAACATTGTGTTGTATTTTCCAGTTAAGTGCATATCCACCTACAAGGTTAATGATTCTTCCTACCCATTTATTTACGTTCTCATTTTTTGAATAAGCTCCATGGTTAGCATCATGCATAATAGAAAACCCTATTCCTGCCATTCCTAACCCCATAATTGCGAACATTAAGAAAATAAGCCAAAAATTAGTAACTAAACCAAACACCATTAGTGAAAATGGAACCAAATATAGCAAAATCATAAAAATGGTTTTAATAACCATAGTAGAATTTGCATATTTTGTAATGTTATTATCTTTAAAATAAGCTCTTACTCTTTTGTTTAGGGTTTTTGAAAAATCCTTTCCTATTGTTTGTGAAAACCTTAGAGGCTTAAGAGGTTCTGTTTTTGTACTCATATATTATTAACTTTAATTAGTTATAATGCAAATTTACTTCTTTTTTTTTACAGATATACTTTTATTACCATTTTTTATCCTTCAAATAGTGTGAATAACTTATGATTTTTGTCATTTTCTAACACCAAAAATACTGCTTCCAACCCTTATCATTGTGCTACCTTCTTCTACTGCAAGTAAATAATCTCCACTCATTCCCATAGATATTATACTAGCAGTATTAAATTGATTTTTCACTATCTTACTGATATCTATTAACGATTGAAATTCTTTTCTTACCACTTTTTCGTCTTTTGTAAAAGTTGCCATTCCCATAACTCCTTTCACAGAAATATTAGTTAGTTCATTAAATTTCTTTGATTTTAAAAATTCATTGAATTCACTAAGACTTAAGCCATATTTAGTAGCCTCTTTAGCAATATGAAATTGTAACAAGCAATCTATTACTCTTTCATTTTTTTTTGCCTGTTTATTTATTTCTTCTAATAATTTCATGCTATCTACCCCATGAATTAATCCAATAAATGGAGCAATTTTTTTTACTTTTTTACTTTGTAAATGACCTATCATGTGCCAATCTATATCATGTGGTAAATCTGCATGCTTTTTTACCAATTCTTCCACTCGGTTTTCACCAAAAATTCTCTGCCCAGCTTGGTATAAAATTTCTATATCAGAAATTGGTTTAGTTTTAGAAACAGCCACCAAGGTAACGGAAGCAGGAAGAGTAGACTTTATTTTCTCTAAATTTTCGACTAAAGAATGATTCATATTAAGGTTTGTTTTTTTATTCTTAAAAAGTAATATTATTAATATACTCCCACAGACTATTGCTAATATTTTAAAAATTATTTTCGTAATTAATCACCTCGTATATATTGCTAACATGGCACTAAAAAAAATACTAGCTAATAAACCAAAAAGAATCTTTTGACTTACAGTATATAATTTATTGGTGTTTTTATCCAAATTTGAGATTTCAAATTCTAATTCTCCATGATTTGCTTTAGTTAAGTATTTATTAACTTTGGAAGGTAAAGTAGATAAGGTGGAGGCCTGATTTTTAATTTTATCCATTATTATTTTCTGTAAACTTCCATTTTTTAAATCAATATAAAGATAATAAACTTGAATCTTATAAATACTAATTTAGAGAATTAGTAAACCGAGAATAATGATTTAAGAAATTTCAAGAAAATACTGTTTTATAAGCATCTGTTTATTTTTTGATTTAATTTTACTCTATGCTAGAAGATTATTCACAAAGACCCGTAAGAATTACCAAAGATATGAATGAATTGGTAGGAAAGCCATTTTCATTTAAGGCTAGATTATTAATGAAAGGAATTGGCTCACATAGGATGAAAATTGAGAAGTCGAGTCAAGAAATATTTGAGAAACTTTCTAAATTTCAGAATATTAAATACGGTAGCTTAGAGTTAAGGCCTAAAGGAATAATTGTTCACTTTAAGGATAATTTGACACATTGGATTTGGGTAATTCCGTACTATAAATTAGTATTATACCAAACAGATTATGATAGTATTCATGCCGAAGGAAATTTCATTAATTTCAATCGATTTTTCCTAAAAAAAGCTAACACAAAATTTTTAAGAAAAATAGGTAATTTAAGAGTAAATTATATGGAAGCGAATTTTTCTGGCGGTCCAAATAGTTAAAATTATTATTTATTAATCCAATAAATCCTGATTCAAAACATCTGAACTTATATTTCTAAAACCAACATTTTAAGATGTTCTTTAATCATTTCCTTCTTTGTTATTTCCTCTAGTTCATTCTGTTGGCAATAGTATTAATAACCAAATTGCCTCAATTAAAAAAATTAATCTGACAAAGTACATCCAACCACTGTTTTTAGTGTAGGCTAATCGTTTGGAATAATGCAAGTATTCCAAACAATTATATTACATTTGCCAAAATAATATGAGGACAATTTTGTCTTTATTAAAATATTAAAATATGTATTTAACCAAAATATCACCTATTATAACAATATTTATCATAGGTTTATTATCAAGTTGTCAAAAGGAAAAAGAAGTCTTGTCTTCAGAAAATGATATCTTATCTTCAACTTTATCAATTGAAAGTTCTGCGGTTCCTAAAGCACCATTGAAAGAAGTAAATCTAGGACTTGCCGGAGAGTTTGCAATATTATCGCAGTCTGGAATTACTGATGTTTATCCTTCAATTATTACAGGAGATGTTGGATCAAGTCCAATTACTGGAGCTGCAATTTTGGTAACATGTACAGAAGTAGCTGGTACAATATACTCTGTAAATGCTGCAGGTCCATTACCTTGTGTTGTAAATAATGCGACTAGATTAACTTCAGCTGTTGCAGATATGGGAGCAGCATATATTGATGCCGCAGGACGAAGTAATCCTGATTACTTGGAATTGGGTGCAGGAAATATAGGAGGCTTTACGCTTACACCTGGACTTTATAAATGGACAAGTCCATTAGTTATTCCATCGAGTATAACTATTTCAGGTGGTCCTGACGATATCTGGATATTTCAGGTTTCACAGACTCTTATTATGAGTTCAGCAGTAAACATTACCTTGATTGGTGGTGCTCAAGCTAAGAATATCTTTTGGCAAGTTGCTGGAGCTGT
>CAJJDF010000052.1 GCA_905182785.1 uncultured Flavobacteriales bacterium | reverse complement strand
TTATGTTGTTTCGAACTTAAGTTTTAAAAAAATATTGAGCAAAAAAAAGCCCCTCAAGTTTACACTTGAAGGGCTTAATTAGAAAACCGGCGACGACCTACTCTCCCGCCTGGTGAGGCAGTACCATCGGCGCAATTGGGCTTAACTACTCTGTTCGGAATGGTAAGAGGTGATCCCCAACGCCATAGTCACCGTAAGTTTTCTTTCTACTGCTAACATTACTGTTAGTATAGAAAATTTCTTGATTGATACTTTCAATTCGTTTATATCTAAAAACTAATATCACACATCCATCTTTTAATATAATACCAAAGACAATAATGGACAATTCGAAAAAAACATTGTAATCCTGCTTAAATAAACAGTACTCATGAAGGGAAGACATAGGGTAATTAGTACTGCTCGGCTTTGCCATCACTGACTTTACACCTGCAGCCTATCAACGTCGTCATCTCCAACGACCCTTAAAGGAAATCTCATCTTGAGGCGAGTTTCGCACTTAGATGCTTTCAGTGCTTATCTCTTCCAAACATAGCTACCCAGCGATGCTCCTGGCGGAACAACTGGTACACCAGAGGTTTGTCCAACTCGGTCCTCTCGTACTAGAGTCAGGTCCTCGCAAATTTCCAACGCCCACAGTAGATAGGGACCGAACTGTCTCGCGACGTTCTGAACCCAGCTCGCGTGCCACTTTAATGGGCGAACAGCCCAACCCTTGGGACCTTCTCCAGCCCCAGGATGTGACGAGCCGACATCGAGGTGCCAAACCACTCCGTCGATGTGAGCTCTTGGGAGTGATAAGCCTGTTATCCCCGGAGTACCTTTTATCCTTTGAGCGATGGCCCTTCCATGCGGAACCACCGGATCACTATGCTCTACTTTCGTACCTGCTCGACTTGTAGGTCTTGCAGTCAAGCACCCTTATACCATTATACTCTACGCACGGTTACCAAACGTGCTGAGGGTACCTTTAGAAGCCTCCGTTACTCTTTTGGAGGCGACCACCCCAGTCAAACTACCCACCAAACGCTGTCTCAATTAGATTAGATATCAAATAATTAGAGGGTGGTATTTCAAGAACAACTCCACAACCCCTGACGAGGCCGCTTCAAAGTTTCCCACCTATCCTACACACTAAATATTCAATATCAACGTTAAGCTATAGTAAAGGTTCACGGGGTCTTTCCGTCCCGTTGCGGGTAATCGGCATCTTCACCGATACTACAATTTCACCGAGGACATAGCTGAGACAGTGCCCAGATCGTTGCACCATTCGTGCAGGTCGGAACTTACCCGACAAGGAATTTCGCTACCTTAGGACCGTTATAGTTACGGCCGCCGTTTACCGGGGCTTCAATTCAATGCTTCTCCGAAGATAACATCTCCTTTTAACCTTCCGGCACCGGGCAGGTGTCAGACCTTATACATCATCTTTCAATTTAGCAAAGTCATGTGTTTTTGATAAACAGTCGCCTGGGCCTATTCACTGCGACCCTCATAAGAGGGCGTCCTTTCTCCCGAAGTTACAGGACTATTTTGCCTAGTTCCTTAGCTATGACTATCTCGATCACCTTAGGATTCTCTCCTTAACTACCTGTGTCGGTTTACAGTACGAGTTTAATGTTAGAGGCTTTTCTTGGAAGAAAATCACCTTATTTCCGTTCGAAACCTACTAGGTATGACGTACAATTCCGTCTGTACGTATAAAGCTCATCTCTCCGTCCTCTCTAACTAGTTCAGGAATATTAACCTGATATCCATCGACTACCCCATTTGGGTTTGCCTTAGGTCCCGACTAACCCTGCTCCGTTTAGCGTTGAACAGGAAACCTTAGTTATTTGGTGAATAGATTTATAATCTATTTTTCGTTACTTATGCCTACATTTTCATTTTTAGCCGTTCCACTACTTCTCACGAAGTAACTTCAGTACAACTAAAACGCTCCCCTACCATAAATCCATAGTTTCGGTAATATACTTATGCCCGATTATCATCCATGCTCAATCGCTCGACTAGTGAGCTGTTACGCACTCTTTAAATGAATGGCTGCTTCCAAGCCAACATCCTAGCTGTCAGTGCAATTGAACCTCGTTAAATCAACTTAGCATATATTTTGGGACCTTAACTGATGGTCTGGGTTCTTTCCCTCTCGGACATGGACCTTAGCACCCATGCCCTCACTCCCGGGCAAATATCGTAGTATTCGGAGTTTGACAAAGTTTGGTAGGCGGTGAAGCCCCCTAGCCTTACCAGTATCTCTACCTCTACGATAATAATCCCGAGGCTGCACCTAAATGCATTTCGGGGAGAACGAGCTATTTCCAAGTTTGATTAGCCTTTCACCCCTACCCACAACTCATCCAAAGACTTTTCAACGTCAACTGGTTCGGTCCTTCACTGTATGTTACTACAGCTTCAACCTGGTCATGGGTAGATCACTTGGTTTCGCGTCTACCTCATCTAACTATACGCCCTGTTAAGACTCGCTTTCGCTTTGGCTCCGTTAATTTAACTTAACCTTGCTAGATAAGAGTAACTCGTAGGCTCATTATGCAAAAGGCACGCAGTCGTCCTAAGACTTCTACCGCTTGTAAATATATGATTTCAGGATCTATTTCACTTTCTTATTCAGAATACTTTTCATCTTTCCCTCACGGTACTAGTTCACTATCGGTTTTCTATTTATATTTAGCCTTACCAGATGGTTCTGGCAGATTCCCACAAAATTACACATGTTCCGTGGTACTCAGGATACTTTTCTTTATCAAAATCTTTTTATCTACGGGACTATCACCCTCTGCGGTAAAATTTTCCAATTTATTCGACTAAGATTAATTAAAATTATAAAAGTCCTACAACCCTGTATTTGCAAAAACAAACACAGTTTGGGCTTTTTCCAGTTCGCTCGCCACTACTATGGAAATCACTATTGTTTTCTTTTCCTCCGGTTACTTAGATGTTTCAGTTCACCGGGTATGCTATAAGATCCATTGGATCGGGTTGCCCCATTCAGAAATCTCCGTATTATAGATTGTTTGCATCTACACGAAGCTTATCGCAGCTTATCACGTCTTTCATCGCTTATAGAAACCTAGACATCCATCATATACTCTTATATACTTAATAACAAAACTACATTAAATCAAAGAACTTAAAAAAAGTGGAGAATATCGGAATCGAACCGATGACCTCCTGCGTGCAAGGCAGGCGCTCTAGCCATCTGAGCTAATCCCCCTTCAATTATCAATTGGTAGTCCCGAGCAGATTTGAACTGCTGACCCCTACATTATCAGTGTAGTGCTCTAACCAACTGAGCTACGAGACTCTATGAAAAGAATTGAGAAACAAACTCAAGAAAGGAGATATTCCAGCCACACCTTCCGGTACGGCTACCTTGTTACGACTTAGCCCTAGTTATCGGTTTTACCCTAGGCGGATCCTATATGGTTTCCGACTTTAGGCACTCCCAACTTCCATGGCTTGACGGGCGGTGTGTACAAGGCCCGGGAACGTATTCACCGCATCATGGCTGATATGCGATTACTAGCGATTCCAACTTCATGAAGTCGAGTTTCAGACTTCAATCCGAACTGAGATGAGTTTTATAGATTAGCAAACTTGTCACCAAGTAGCAACCATCTGTACTCACCATTGTAGCACGTGTGTAGCCCTGGACGTAAGGGCCGTGATGATTTGACGTCATCCCCACCTTCCTCCCGTTTACACGGGCAGTCTCTTTAAAGTCCCCGACATTACTCGCTGGCAACTAAAGATAAGGGTTGCGCTCGTTATGGGACTTAACCCGACACCTCACAGCACGAGCTGACGACAACCATGCAGCACCTTGAGACCAGTCCGAAGAAAGGCTGTTTTCACAGCTTGTCCGGTCACATTTAAGCCCAGGTAAGGTTCCTCGCGTATCATCGAATTAAACCACATGCTCCACCGCTTGTGCGGGCCCCCGTCAATTCCTTTGAGTTTCACTCTTGCGAGCGTACTCCCCAGGTGGATTACTTATCACTTTCGCTTAGGCACTAGTTAAACTAATACCGAGTAATCATCGTTTACGGCATGGACTACCAGGGTATCTAATCCTGTTCGCTCCCCATGCTTTCGTCCCTCAGCGTCAATATTACATTAGTGAGCTGCCTTCGCAATTGGTGTTCTGCGTCATATCTGTGCATTTCACCGCTACATGACGCATTCCGCCCACTTCATATAAATTCAAGAAAAACAGTATCAATGGCAGTTCTACAGTTGAGCTGTAGGCTTTCACCACTGACTTATTTTCCCGCCTACGGACCCTTTAAACCCAATAAATCCGGATAACGCTTGCATCCTCCGTATTACCGCGGCTGCTGGCACGGAGTTAGCCGATGCTTATTCTTATAGTAATGTCAGCTCTGGATAAATCCAGAGGTTTCTTCCTATATAAAAGAAGTTTACAACCCATAGGGCATTCATCCTTCACGCGGCATGGCTGGATCAGGCTTTCGCCCATTGTCCAATATTCCTCACTGCTGCCTCCCGTAGGAGTCTGGTCCGTGTCTCAGTACCAGTGTGGGGGATCATCCTCTCAGACCCCCTAGATATCGTTGCCTTGGTAAGCCGTTACCTTACCAACTAGCTAATATCACGCATACCCATCTCTTATCGAAATTCTTTAATCTTTAAACCATGCGGCTTTAAGATATTATAAGGTATTAATTCAAATTTCTCTGAGCTATTCCTTAATAAGAGGTAGGTTGTATACGCGTTACGCACCCGTTCGCCACTCGTCATCTGATGCAAGCACCAATGTTACCGTTCGACTTGCATGTGTTAAGCCTGCCGCTAGCGTTCATCCTGAGCCAGGATCAAACTCTCCATTGTAATGGTATTTATTATTATAATTTATTCTTGTTGTTTCTCAATTTTTTCAAAGAACTTAATATCAAAGAAGAATGGCATTTTTAATTTCCAGTCTAGAACTACTATTTAAGTTTGTCTTCAGAACTATCCGTCTCTCTCGTTTGAGAGGGGATGCATTTTAATTTCTCTGTTTTAATCTCCAAGAAAAATACTCTTCTTTTTGATTTATCTTCAAGATTTCAACTGCTGTCTTAGAACGTTTTTTTTGCCTTCTTATCGAAAGCGGATGCAAATGTAATACCTTTATTTAAACCTCCAAAAAATAACTGCCTTTTTTTTGATTTATTTTTGAAGTATTAACTTCGCACTGTTTAGAACTTTTTACTCTCTTAATGAAAGCGGTTGCAAATGTAAAACCTTTATCTTAATCTCCAAAAAATAACTGCCTTTTTTTTGATTTATTTTTAAGATCTTAACTCTGCAATATTTAGAACTTTTTATCCCACTTTTGTCTTAAGCGGATGCAAATCTAGACCTTTTTTTTAATCTCCAAGCTTTTTTAGCTAGTTTTTTTAAAATTATTAGCAAATAGCTGATTAATAGATATTAACAAGTGTCATCTTATCAACTTAGCACCATATCTCTCTTCTTAAAAGACAATTAAACAAAAAAACTCACTATAAAACCTTAAGGATTACTTAAAGAAACTACTTGAGTTACTCCATTAATAACTTTATGTCCATTAAGTGCAAAATTTGATACATACTCTCCCATTTGAAATGGACTAATTTGCGCTTCATAATCTGGAAAAGCTTTATTTAGCATTTCGGTATTTACTGCTCCTAAGGCGAGACAGTTTACTGCTATGTGATCTTCTTCAAAATCCTTTGCCAAGCACTCTGATAGGATTGACAATGCTCCTTTACTAGAACTGTATATAGAAAGTCCTGGGAACTTAACAGAACCTGTAACTCCTCCAACACTGCTTATGTTTACTATATGTGGTATTTTGGATTTTTTGAGTCTACTATGGAAGAATTGAATGCTTTTAATAACTGATATATAGTTAACTTGTAATACTTCCAATATCTCTTGTTCTTCAATCTCTAAAAAATTCTTATTTAACAGTAAGCCTGCATTATTAATTAGTATATCGACTAAAGGGACTTCTTTGAATAAATCCTCTAATGATTTATTATTAAACAAAGACAAATCAAATGGTACAGCTTTTATTGTACCAGAAAGATTCTTTGAATCCTCTACCAGCTTACATAGCTTATCTTTGTTTCTTGCTAAAGCATATATTATATGACCTTGTTTAGCTAAAGAGAGTGCTGTAGAATAACCGATTCCAGAACTTGCACCTGTTATTACAATATGTTTATTTGAGTTAGTCATCAAAACTTACTTTTATAGAACTTGAAGTTGGTACAGATTGACATGTTAAAATATATCCATCTTCTACTTCTCCTTCTGTTAATGCGTAATTGATTTTCATTTTTGCTGAACCTTCCAATACTTTTGCTCTACAAGTACAACAAACTCCACCTTTACATGAATAAGGTAGATCCAGCCCTTGATTTATTCCTTCTTCTAAAATGTTATCCGATTTTGACATATTAAATGTGTATTCGAAATCATCATCATCTATTACAATGTGAATTTTAGCTTCTGCAAAGTCTGCTTCAATTTCAACTTCCTTTCCTGATGAAGAAGCTGTAAACAACTCAAATTTCACTTTAGACTCTTTTGCTCCTTGTGAAATAAGGTAATCTTTGGAATCCATTATCATTTGCTCTGGTCCACATAGATAGAATTCATGTGAATTGACATTTAAAACACCTAGTTGTTTCATCAATTCAAGTTTCTCTTTATTTATTCTTCCTTCAAAGTTAGAATCTTCTGAAGATTCCTTGGTATATAAGGTATATACCTTTAAACGTGGAGAGTTATTGTTTTTAAAATCTTCTATTTTATTTATAAAAGCAGCCGATTCTTGCGTTTTATTTACGTAGAACAAATCTACAGTACTTTGAAATTCGGTATTTAAAATTTGTTTTAAGATTGAAAAAATTGGTGTAATTCCACTTCCAGCAGCAAACAAAGTATAATGATTTGAATTATTCTCTGATAAAGATGGGACAAAATTTCCTTGAGGAGACATTACATCTAATGTGTCTCCAGACTTGAGGCTATCATTGGCATAAGTTGAAAAAACTCCATTTTCTACTTTCTTAACCAATACAGCTAATTCATTTTCATAAGGTGCTTTCCATATTGAGTATGCTCTTTGGACATTCTCATTATTTATTGTTTCTTTCAATGTAATGTACTGACCTTCTTTGAATTTAAAGTCTTTTTGTAAAATTTTTGGAACTTCAAAAGTTATAGAAACAGAGTCTGAAGTTATTTTAGTTATCTCTTTTATTGTTAAAGTGTGAAAATTGCTCATTCAATTTAATAGTTAATTTATTTTGTTAATTATGTATTTGTATACTTTATTTTTAATTTATCAATTCGTACATTTGATATCATTAAAGGTTGTATTTTTACTTTACAAAAGTAAGTATAGATTTTATCTAAATCAAAATTAGTGGCAATAAGTATAAAAAAACCTTTGATTTGGATAATCAAACAATAAAAAATTCCTATGAAAGAACAAGAATTATTTGAACACAAAATTGAAAATGAAATAAAGATTGAACCGAAAGATTGGATGCCCGAAAATTACAGAAAGCATTTACAAAGACAGATGTCTCAACATGCTCATTCAGAAATTATTGGCATGCAACCTGAAGGGAATTGGATCTTAAGAGCTCCTAGTCTTAGAGCTAAAGTTATTTTATTAGCAAAAGTACAGGATGAAGCTGGTCATGGTCAATATTTATATTCTGCTGCAGAGACTTTAGGTAAAACTAGAGATATCTATATTGAAGAATTACAAAGTGGAAAAGCTAAATATTCAAGTATTTTTAACTACCCGACCCTGTCCTGGGCAGACATGGGGGCTGTGGGATGGCTTGTAGATGGAGCTGCAATTGTGAATCAGGTTTCTTTACAGAGAACTTCTTATGGTCCTTATGCGAGAGCTATGGTTAAGATTTGTAAAGAAGAAAGTTTTCATCAGAGGCAAGGTTATGAAATCATGGCTCATATGGCACAAGGAACTCCTGAGCAAAAAGAAATGGCTCAAGATGCAATGAATAGGTTTTGGTGGCCATCCATTATGATGTTTGGACCACATGATGGAGAATCTCCTAGAAGTGGAAATGCTATGAAATGGAAGATTAAAAGGGAAACTAATGATGATTTACGTCAGCAGTTTGTAGATAAAACGATTGGTCAAGCTGAATTAATTGGATTAACTATTCCTGACCCAGATTTGAAATGGAATGAGGAAAGAGGTAGTTATGATTTTGGTACAATGGATTGGGATGAGTTTTGGAGTGTGGTAAATGGAAATGGCCCTTGTAACAAACAAAGAATTGAACACCATATAAGTGCTCATGAAAATGGGAGTTGGGTAAGAAAAGCTGCAAATGCTTATGCCGAAAAGCATGGGTGATTAAATTAAATTTTAGACATTAGATAAAAGATGTTAGAATTAATTCTCGAAGAACGGAAATAAAAAACAGTTAAAATATTAAAAAATGAGTGAAGATAATCAAGGGCAAGTTTGGGAAGTGTTTGTACAAGCTAAACCAGGACTAGCACACAAGCATGTAGGAAATGTTCAAGCAATGGGTAAAGAAATGGCTTTACAGAATGCCAGAGACATGTATGTGCGAAGAAAAGAGGGGATCAGCATTTGGGTAGTACAATTTGAAAACATAATTGCTTCCTCGCCAGAAGAAGCAGGTGCATTTTTTGATCCTATGGATGATAAAGCATACAGACAAGCAACTTATTACGAAATGCCAGAAGGATCTAAACACATTTAATAAAGAGTAATCTATTTTTCCTTTTCTAACAAATTAAAAAGGAAAATCAAAAAATTAAAATAAAAATGAACGAAAGTTTAAAACAATATTTTTTTAGAATAGGAGATAGCAATTTAATTATTGGGCAGAGACTTGCCGAATGGTGCTCGAAAGGTCCCACTTTGGAAGAGGATGTTGCTCTTACGAATATATCTTTGGATAATTTTGGACAAGCTAGGATTTTATTTAGCCACATTGCTGAATTAGAAAATAATGGTAAAACAGAAGATGATTTTGCATTTAGAAGAAACGAAAGGGAATTTTATAATGCTTTAATTACCGAAAGGCCCAACGGTCATTTTGGTGATACGATTGCAAGAAGCTTTTTATTTGATACTTTTCAACTTCATTTTTATACTGAGTTATGCAAAAGTAAGAATGAATTTTTGGCAGGATTTGCAGAAAAATCATTGAAAGAAGTAAAATATCACTTTCGTCATACGGGAGAATGGATTGTGAGGCTGGGAGATGGTACCGAAGAAAGCAAGGAAAAAATTCAGGAATCAATAAATGACTTATGGGATTTTACTGGAGATATGTTTGCAACTGACGATAATATTGATGCGCTCACCAAAGAAGGAATTG
The DNA here is from genome assembly GCA_905182785.1 of uncultured Flavobacteriales bacterium. Taxonomy (GTDB): domain Bacteria; phylum Bacteroidota; class Bacteroidia; order Flavobacteriales_D; family CAJJDF01; genus CAJJDF01. The sequence goes on along the minus strand of CAJJDF010000052.1, from coordinate 26,142 downwards.
CTCCAGATTATACATTAATATACCAGAAATGGAAAAACACTGTGAATGAAGTTTTGAAAAGAGCTACTTTGACTGTTCCTGAAGATGCGTACATGCAAAAAGGAAGTCTTGACGGAAGGCATTCGGAATACTTGGGTCATTTGTTGGGAGACATGCAATACTTACAAAGATCATATCCTGATGCAAAATGGTGATTTTCTTAGTGTTTAGTAAATAGGTTTAGACTTCTCTGTTTATCCTAGCCTAACCTTCTCCATGGGAAGAATTTTTTTTAAAATAATGAGGAATCTCTTGATACAGTATAATGAACATTACAATTAAACATACAGAAAAGGAGATTTGGGATATCTTGGATACTATTCCAGACCCAGAAGTGCCAGCAATTTCTATTGTGGAATTGGGTGTGATAAGAAAAGTAACCATTAAACACGATAAAGTAACTGTAAATATCACTCCTACTTACAGTGGTTGCCCAGCTACTGAAAGATTTAAAGCTGACATTAGAGAATTCTTAACCAACGCTGGGATTGAAAATATTGAATTAATTATGCAATATTCTCCTGCGTGGACTACGAGTTGGCTTACGAATGAAGCCAAAGAAAAACTAAGGATTTATGGAATTGCTCCTCCTGTTAATGGAACTGAGGATAAAGGTTTTCTTTTTGAAAGTGGACCTAAAGTAGTTCCTTGTGTAAAATGTAATTCTAACAATACTGAAGTAACTAGCCAATTTGGCTCTACGGCTTGTAAAGCTCTTTATAAATGTCTCAATTGCTTGGAGCCATTTGAGTATTTTAAGTGTATATAAGTTTTGACTTCGTCAAAATAGATTCTAGACAATTTATTGTTCTTGAATTTCTAATCGAAAAACAATTTTTTATCTAAAACATATTGATTTGTTTACAGACCTTTTTTAGAACATTTTTTTGAAGAAATAAAATAATTTCAACCCAGTTAATAACCCAAATAGGATTGCAATTAAACAATAAACTAATTCAGATATTTCTGAATAAAGAGCAAAACAATTATTCCTACAATAATATAATCTGTAAAAGATCCAGCATAGTGAGACGAAAATCAAATAATTGCAAAATTCCATTTAGATTTGCCAAAAATCTCATCCAATCTATAAAATGACTTTCTTGTAAAATAGAGTTACAGTAATACTAACTTAGTATTTAATTAATACTTAAATACAATATCATCTAAATTGAAGATAAAAATCTAATTATCCAATTTAATTCTCTCAATAATTCGTAATTTAACCTAACTAAACCCTATTCAGTGAATTCATTAGAAAACTTTATTACCTACAAATCTTCGGCTGGTTCTGGAAAGACTTATACACTTGTGAAAGAGTTCTTACAGATCGTTTTTCAATCGGATAATCCTACTCGATATAGAAATATACTGGCGATTACTTTTACGAATAAGGCTGCCAATGAAATGAAAGAAAGAGTAATTGAAAATTTGAGAGAATTAACGAAAGAGCAAGACAATGATTTGATTATTGATTACGAAAAAGCGTTTGGAATTAATAAAAAGATATTGCGTGAAAAGGCAAAAAAAGTACTGCAATCTATTTTGCATAATTACAGTGACCTTAAAATTTCTACGATTGATAAATTTACTTATAAGATAATAAGAGCTTTTTCTAAAGATTTAAATCTATCCAGTGATTTTGAAATTGAAATGGATAAAGATAAAATATTAACCGAAGCGATCGATTTAATCATTTCTAAAGCTGGAGAAGACGAAAGATTATCTAAGATATTACTAGAATTTTTAAATTCGCAAATAGAAAATGAAAAAGATTGGAGGATAGAAAAGTCAATTTTTGATTTTTCGAAAGAATTAACGAACGAAGAAAGTGAACCTTTTTTAGAAAGATTAAAGGAAGTCTCGGACGAGGATTTTGAAAAAATAAGAAAATTCATCACTTCTGAACTCAAAAAAGAAGAAGAAACTATAGTTGAAAAAGCAAAAAAAGTGCTTGATTTATTTGAGAAAAATGGATTGACAGTTGCAAATTTTAGCCGTGGGACAATTTTTAATTACTTTTTGGCCATCTTGAATGGTGAAATTGACAAGTTACTTAAGACAACTGATACACTAGAGAAAGCAATAAATGAGAATGTATGGCTTCCAAAAAATGCTTCTGCAGATACAGTATCCAGAATGGAAAGCATTAATGAAGAAGTAAGATCTTTGTATTTTGATATAATAGACTCTTCTAAAAAGTACTTTTTTTATGATTTATTGAATGAAAATGCCTTCAATATCATACTGATTAAAGAATTATATGAAGCAATAAACAAGATAAAGGAAGAACAAAACATACTTTTGATTTCTGATTTTAATAAACTAATAAGCGAGGAGATCAAAAATCAACCTGCTCCTTTTATCTATGAAAAGATTGGAGAACGGTATAAAAACATAATGATTGACGAGTTTCAGGATACTTCTGTTCTGCAATGGCATAATTTATTACCCTTAATAGACAATTCTCTTTCTATAGGAGAAAAAACATTATTGGTGGGAGATGCCAAGCAAGCGATATACAGATTTAGAGGAGGAAAAGTGGAACAATTTGTAGAATTGCCAAATATTATTGATAAATCGGATGATATTTTTCTAGAAGAAAGAGAAATCACCTTGAGAAATAATCACAAAGATGAGTTTTTAGAAACGAATTGGCGTTCTCATTCGCAAGTCATTGAATTTAATAATTGGTTTTTTGATGAATTGAAATCATTTTTGGAAGAAGACAAGCAGAAAATCTATCACAAACAAGAACAAAAAACGACAAACAAGAACGAAGGATATGTAGAAGTTACATTTTTACCCTACGACAAAGAGGAAATTGAAGACCTTTATTTGGAGAAAACCAAAGAAAAAATTGACGAATGCCTGAAAGATGGATTCGAAATGAAGGACATTGCGATACTTGTAAGTAAAAATAAGTACGGAAAACTCCTTTCGAATTACCTAGTTGAAGAAAATTACAAGGTATTGACTTCGGAAAGCTTGTTGATTGAAGAAGACAAAGAAGTAAATTTTGTGATTAATTTCTTGAAGTTTATTCATAACAACAATGAGAATTCGGCTAAATTGGAAATGATAAAGTACTTTTTTGAAGATGAAAAATACAGTCCTGCCCTACTCTCTTATTCTAAAAAAGTAAAAAATAAGGCCAATATTAATATAAAAGAACTCTTAATGAAGCTAAATCCTAAATTTGATTTAGTGAAATTGTTTGAGTTATCACTTTATGACCTGGCAGAGACCATAATGAGACAATTTATTGAGGACTCTAAAGAAGGGAATTCATTTTTGATAAAACTGCTGGATGTTATTTATTCATTTACACTTAAAAATAATGACTTACAATCATTTTTGACTTATTGGGAGAATAATTCTTGGCGAATATCTTTGGAAACACCGGAAGATAATGCAATCACAATTATGACGGTTCACAAATCAAAAGGACTTCAATTTCCTGTGGTTATCTCTTCTTTTACTAATTGGGAATTTCATTCTTCTATGAATATTCCAAAAAAATGGGTGGAGATGGATGGTAAAGTGCCTCATTTACCAATTGGAATTCTTCCTCTTAAATCTAAAATACTAGGAACTGACTTTGCTTATTTGAAAGAAATAGAAGACGAGCATGTGAAATTGGATAAATTTAATCAATTGTATGTTGCTCTTACTCGGCCAGAAAAACGGCTTTATGTTATTTCTGATGATGCAGTAAGGACAAAAAAAGAATTTAAAACCAATAATATTCATCCATTTCTTTATAGAATATGTTTAACTCATGAGAATTTTAATGAGAATGAATTGATTCTTGGTGAAAGAATTAAAGAGCCTAAGAAAGAAAAAGTAAAAAGTGCGGACAGTAATCTCGAAATAAAAACAGTGATTAGTACCAACTGGAGAGAAAAAATAAGAATAAGTCAGCAGTATAATGAAATATGGGGCGAAGAAGGGTATAAAGAACGCATTGCTTATGGGAATTTAATTCATAATATATTAGCGAAAATCGAAACTAAAGAAGACATTGAACCAGCAATACTAGATTTTGCAGAACAAGGATTAATAACAAATAACGAAGTAGAAGCTCTTGGCAAAGAAATAGCAGAGATTCTAGAAGTAAATGAAGTAAAACCTTGGTTCTCGGGAACAGGAAAAATAATGAACGAAAAAGACATCTTATCCAAAGAAGGCAAACTATATCGTCCCGATAAAGTGATTTTGTTTCCTAACAAGACAGTTGTTGTAGATTTTAAAACGGGAGAAAAACAAGAAAAGTACGCTAATCAAATTACGAATTACGCCAACTTACTCTCCGAAATGAACTATCCAAACATAGAAAAATACCTTTTGTACACCAAAGACAAATCGGTAGAACAAATAAGCCTCTAACCAATCTGATAACGGATAATTATTTTAGATGTTAAGTAGAAGAAAAAAAGTCAATGAAAAAGATATTTTATACCTTAGTATAGACCCTGATTGTAATTATACCTTTTGTAGTTATTTTCTCAAACTAAAAATAGGTATAATACTTTTCTTAATTTTACTTTTGGTAACAATAGGGAAGAAAAACACTCGGGTGAATTAATACTATTTACAAAAAGAAGGTGTAATAATTAACCCAAAGAAACAATGGGAGGGGGTGAACCAAAACAAAAGAAAAGAAAATAATGAGTTTAAGTTTAGAAATAAAACATTACAAAGACTGCAGCCTTGATGAATTTCATGATATTATTTCATTACGAATAGAAATATTTTCGGTAGAACAAGAAGTCTTTTATAACGATTTGGATGGGTATGACAAAGATTCGTATCATTTAATTGGGAGAGATTTGTCTGGTAAAATTATTGCTACCGCAAGGATACTAAAGCCGGGAGCAAAATATGATAAAGCTGCTTTTGGAAGAGTAGTAATTGACAAGCCTTCTAGAGGAAATGGTTATGGACACGAAATGGTGAAATTTATGAATAATTTTATTACTGAAAAATTTCCGAAAGCTGGTTGTAAAATATCTGCTATGCTCTATTTAAAGTCATTTTATGAAACGCATGGTTATGTAAAAACAAGTGGTGTATACCCGGATTGTGGGATAGACCATATTGATATGGAAGCCAATCTTTCATAGCATCTTATCTCTTTAAGGAAAGTATAAGCATATTAAATCACTAAGGAGTCGCCAATTTAATTCTCCAATAGGGAGTATTCAATTACAAACCTTCTTTAGAACATTATGTCGAAGATTTCTGCTAACCAGTAATCTTCGACATTATAAGAAATTGTAGTGATACGGATTCCTTTATTAAAAGAAATTACAAATCAATTAGTTAATCAGACTCAAAATCTCATCTTCAATTGCTTGAGTTTCCCATATTTCTTCAATATTGGGTTTATCCATTACTTTTTTCATCAATGCATCTTGCTCCATTCCTTTTTTCCAAGCTTCAGAATATCGGATGTTACTGAAGGAAACCTGACTATAAAGTGGCATCCATTTATCTGGATGAGCTGCAGAGAATTTTGCTTCTAATTTTTTCTGTAATAAAAACTTAGGATCTCCTACAAAATCTCGCATTACATAATAGTTATGTACCGATAAATCTTGCAATGCATCTCCATCTGGTTTTCTTTCCTCGTATTCTTCAAAAATTGCTTCCCAATTTTCATTATGCTTCTTCATCAGGTTATACATTACATAACAGTCTTCAAAAGATCCATTCATTCCTTGCCCATAAAATGGAACTGTTGCATGAGCCGCATCTCCCATCAAGGCCATTTTTCCACTTGTCCAAGGCTTACACCTTATTATTGATAAGGAAGAAAGTGGATGTTCATGCCAATTCTCGACCAGATTAGGCATCATATCATAAAAATCTGGAAAAGTTGTTTTGAAAAAGTTCTTTACGTCTTCGTCATTTTTAATAGACTCGAAAGAGTTTTCTCCTTCAAATGGCATAAATAAAGTACAAGTAAAACTTCCATCTTCGTTTGGTAAAGCGATTAACATAAACCTGCCTCTTGGCCAGATATGCAAAGCATTTTTATCTATTTGGTAACTCCCATCTTTATTAGCTGGTAATAATAATTCTTTGTAACCATCATCAATATAATCTTGCATGTAATCGAAACGATTTTGTTTCTGAAAAGCATTATAGCGAACTGCAGAAAATGCTCCATCTGCTGCAAAAACAACATCTGCACTATCTACGAAGATTTCTTTTGTCTCATCAGATTGTAAAGTAACTGTACCTGCTTTGGTATCTGCATCTACACATTTGGTATTGTAATGAATTTCTGCTCCATTGTCCTCTGCCAATTGCATCATTATCGCATTCAAATGCCCTCTCGATACAGAATAAATTGCTTCTCCATCTTTACCATAAGGCTGAAAAGTTAACTCTCCATCCATACTGTGCATAATTCGGCCTGGCATAGGAATCGCAATTTCTCTTACTTCTTCTTCAATTCCAGCAGCTTTCAAAGCTGTCCATCCTCTAGTAGAAAGTGCTAAGTTTATTGACTTACCTGCAGAAATCTCTGCTTGACGAATGTCTGACCTTCTTTCGTAAATAGTTACTTTGTATCCTTCTTTTGCAAGATAAACTGCCCACAATGATCCAGCTAATCCTGCTCCTACTACTATTGCTTTTTTCTCTGCCATTTTTTATTTTAATTTCTCTGAAACTACTGAATCGATTCTCTCAATATTTGTCCAAATTTCCAACAATCTTCGTAGCTATTGTACATTGGTGTTGGTGCAATTCTTATTACGTTTGGTTCTCTCCAATCTGCTATTGCATTTTTCTCTGTTAAGGTATCAAATAATTTCTTGCCTTGCCCTTTTGCAGCTATAGAAAGTTGTGTTCCTCTTTTTGTTTTATCTGCTGGAGTAATAATTTCAAACTCTACTTTATCTGATTTTATATCATTTATAATAAACTCCAAGTAAGCTGTCATGTCATCTCTTTTCTTTCCAATCTTTTCCATTCCGGCTTCTTCAAACAAATCAAGACTTGCATTTAATGATGCCATTAATAGTATTGGGGCATTACTATGCTGCCAACCTTCAGCAGTAGGAATTGGATCAAATCCTTTTTCCATCAAGAAACGTGTTTCTTTGTCTTGTCCCCACCAGCCACCAAAACGAACTAAATCTTTGTTAGTCGCGTGTTTTTCGTGAATAAAAATTCCTGAAACTCCTCCAGGTCCAGAGTTTAAATATTTGTATGTACACCAAGCAGCAAAATCAACATCCCAATCGTGTAGTTGCAAATTAATATTTCCAGCAGCATGTGCCAAGTCAAATCCTACTTTTGCACCCACTGCATGACCTGCGGCAGCAATGGTTTTCATATCAAATAATTGTCCCGTGTAGTAATTTACACCTCCAATCATGACCAAAGCCAATTCGTCTCCAGTTTCTGCTATTGCTTTCATAATATCCTCTTCCCTTATTAGCTCTTCCCCTTCTCTTGGCGAAATTTCAATAATGGTTTCTTCAGGATTTAATCTGTGATGTAATACTTGTGTCTCTAATATATATTGATCACTTGGAAAAGCTTTTGCCTCACAAATGATTTTTGTTCTTTTTCCTTCTGGTCTGTAAAACGAAACCATTAATAAATGTACGTTAGTAGACAAACTTCCCATCACGACTGTTTCGATTGGTTTACAACCTACAACTTTCGCCATTTTTTCTGTCAATAATTCATGGTAGCTAAACCAAGGATTTCTTCCATGAAAATGCCCTTCTACTCCCCATTGAGCCCAATCTTCCAATTCTGTTTGGATGTATTCTTTGGCAGTAACTGGTTGTAATCCAAGAGAATTTCCTGTAAAATAAACAGTAGGTTTTCCATTAATGATTGGATGATGAAAACGATTTCTGAATGATTTTAATTCATCTTGTTCGTCTTTTTGCTTAGCAAACTCAAGGATGTTTTGATACATTTAATTAGTTTTTTTCTTGAATTATAAATGTACGAAAATGGAACGGGAAATTTTATAGTTTATTATTTTTCATTTAAAATAAACCAAGGAATATCATATTTACCTTCGCCAATAAGTATAGATAATGTATCACCTATTTCTATTTGTTCAAATCTTGTTTTACTAACTGATATTTGTTTCGAATTTTTATTTATCTTATTAAGATTCAATATTACAGAATAACTAGTTCCTCTCACTTTATTTATCTGTTTTTTCAAAACTATCACTTTAGATTCTTTAAGTCTTTCATGGTCTAACATGACATTTATTGAAGCTACAATACTAAAAGAGAATACAGAAATTAATAAAACAGCATGAAAATTCAGCCATGCATTATCTTTTCTGAATGAGATGAGCTCTTTTTTTATTGTAATTAAATAAATTACGACAAGAATCAATATAAGAAAAATAGCAGGTAAATATCCATTAGAAAAATCAATAATTTTAAAATCCAATACTGATCTAAGTCCTAAAGTTAAAGCAGGAAAAACAATTGACCAATGAATAACTTCTTTATCATATTCAATATTTCTAAATTGAAATTTTCCATTGTCAAAAGATAAAAGTAGAACTCTTATTATTGGGAAAAATATAAGTGCCCAAATTATATTTTTATATGGATTTGGATAAAACATACCCCACAAACACAGAACAAAACTAAAAGCTAAAACAATTAATTTTTGTTTCTTTAAAACTAATAAAACTATTCTGTTCATATTAAATCTTTAAGTGATTCAGGGTCTTGTCTAGAATCAAAAAATGTTACAATCTCAATTTCCTTTTTTGATTTATTAATTCTATAATAAAAGATTGTTTGTTTTGTAATAACACATTTGAAAAGTCCATCAAAAACTGGTGAGACTGGGCAACTTTCAGGTTGATTTGTAATTTGTGAAATTTTTTCTGAAAATTTTCTATTGAATTTTCTTTTTGATTGACTTCCCCAATTCGTCAGTAAATGATTAGAAATTTCTATTAGTTTTTCTTCAGCAATTTTCGACAGAAAAACTTTCATTAAGAAATTTTCTTCAACACAGATTCCAAAGAAACTCTTTCTCCTCTATCTAATTGTCCAATTCCCTCATTAATTTCTAATTTTTGAGATTCTGATAATTCATCCCAAAAATCAGATTTTTCAGCTTTAATAAAATCTACAACCTTCTTAATAAAATCTTTATTTTCACTTTCCAATATGGTTTTTACCAATTCTATTTTAGCTGTTTGTAAATTCATATAACATTTTCTATAATCAAATATACATAAAATTAGTGGTAATAGTTGAACTAAACCAACTTCTCATAAACTGCCAAAACTGCTTTCGCTTGTTTTTGCGAAGTGAAATTTTGAGCATATTCAAATCCTTTTTCTTTCATTTCTAATTGAAGTTCTCCATTTTCAATCACTCTGTCGATTTGTTGTGCCAATTCATCACTGTTTTTTGGATCTACATAAATAGAGTTTGGTCCTCCTGCTTCTTCTAAACAACTTCCTGTTGCTGCAATCACTGGCGTTTTACTATACAATGCTTCTAAAACTGGAATTCCAAATCCTTCGAAAAGTGAAGGATACACAAACAAATTAGCTGATTGATAAATAGAAGGTAAATCCAAAAAGCTTATGTTTTGTAACAAAGCAACTTGATTCCCTAACTTATATTTATCTATCATGTCCATTACCTCTTTAGTGTAATCGGTCTGTTTTCCTATTGCTACCAATGGCAATTGAGTATTCGATTTACCGATTGCCTCCACCAAAGTGGCTAGGTTTTTTCTTTTCTCAATTGTCCCTACATATAAAATGTAATTCTCGGGTAAGTTGTATTTCTTTTGAACCAAATGTCGGTAACGATAATCAGAAATATGATGAAACGAAGCAGCACAAGATTGATAAATAACCTCAATCTTATGACTTGGAACTTTCAAAAACTCCATCAAATCACGTTTTGTTTGTTCGCTAATCGCAATTATTTTATCTGCAGTAGTACAAGCGTATTCTACTTTTTTCTTGTAAATTTCTCTGTCTATTCGATTGTAATTCTCAGGAAATCTTAAAAAAATTAAATCGTGTATCGTTACCACATATTTAATCTTACTTAATTTGTTTTTTTTGGGAATCTCATGGCTCAATCCATGAAAAACCTCAACTCCATCTTTCAATAATTGTTTCTCTAGCCTAACAGAACGCCAGTAACTTTTCATTTTTTTGTAAATCCCTGTTGGAGTTACAATTTTTATGTTAGAATGATTTTTCAAAAACTTTGTTTTCAAATCAATCTCTCCTCCCGTGGTATATAAGAAATAGTCGTTATCCTTTTCTTCTTCCAGAACTCCACGAACTAAATCTCTGCTGTAATTTCCCAAACCGGTAGAGTTCAAGAAAAATCTTTTCGCATCAAAACCTATTTTCATACGGCAGATAATTTATTCCTCATGAAAAAATCTAAAATTGTAAGTGCAGCCATCGCTTCTACAATTGAAACTGCTCTTGGAACCACACAAGGATCGTGTCTTCCTTTAAAATCCAGTTCTATGTTTTCACCTTTTTCGTTAACCGAATCTTGCTTTTGCATAATTGTTGCTACGGGTTTAAATGCTACTCTAAAATTCACTGCTTCTCCGTTAGATATTCCTCCTTGAATTCCTCCAGAATTATTGGTTTTTGTACTAATAATTCCTTCTTCCGATTCAAAAATATCATTGTGTTGCGAACCTTTCATAGTCGCTCCAGAAAATCCCGAACCATATTCAAATCCTTTTACAGCATTTATGGATAACATAGCTTTTCCTAATTGAGCGTGTAGTTTATCAAAAACTGGTTCGCCCAATCCTTTTGGTAAATACTGAATTACTCCTGTTATAATTCCTCCAACGGTATCGCCTTGTTTTTTTATCTCTAAAATGTAATCTTCCATTTCTTTGGCTTTTGCCAAGTCTGGACATCTTACTTTGTTTTTCTCTGTATTTTCAAAATCTAGCTCTTGCCAGTTTTTATCCACACTTATTTCTCCAACTGCAGAAACATACCCATTGATTCTTATTCCTTCTTTTTCTAGAAACTGTTTTGCGATTGCACCTGCCACAACTCGGCAAGCGGTTTCTCGAGCAGATGCTCTTCCTCCTCCTCGGTAATCACGAATTCCGTATTTTTCTTGGTACGTAAAATCGGCATGAGAAGGACGGTAACTCTCTTTCAAATGAGAATAATCTTTCGATTTATTATCTTCATTTTGAATAGTGAATCCTATGGGTGTTCCCAAAGTTTTCCCTTCAAAGATTCCAGATAGAAACTGAACGGTATCACTTTCTTTCCTTTGAGTGGTAATGTTGCTTTGTCCAGGTTTTCTCCTGTCCATTTCGCCTTGAATTTTTTCCAAATCTAACTCAAATCCTGCCGGAATTCCTTCTAAAATTCCACCAATGGCAATTCCATGAGATTCGCCAAAGGTGGTTAGCTTTATTATATTTCCGAAAGTGTTTGACATGTTAGTAAATTAGTAAAGAGTTATTAGTGTATTCTAAGTGAAGTATTCTTGGTGGAATCTGAATCAAATTCAGAATGACTAACTAAAGTAATAAGTTAAGATTACCTCTTTGCTAATTACTAGTTACTTTTTAATAATCACTAATATTATCACTCTTTAGCTGCCAAATATCTCTCCGCATCTAGAGCTGCAATACAGCCTGTACCTGCGGCAGTTACAGCTTGACGATAAGTTTTATCTGCTGCATCTCCTGATACAAATATTCCGGGAATGTTCGTTTTTGACGTTCCAGCTTGTTCGTATTTAATGTAGCCAGTTTCATCTAAGTGTAATTGACCTTTAAATATATCTGTATTGGGTTTGTGACCCACTGCTACGAAAAATCCAGTTGCAGGAATATCTTGTACTGCTCCTGTTTTGTTGTTTTTCACTCTTGCTCCTGTAACTCCTATTCCATCTCCCAATACTTCTTCCGTTTCAGTATTGAACATAATTACAATATTCTCTGTTCTCTTTACTCTCTCAGACATAATTTTAGAAGCTCTAAATTCATCTCTTCTTACCAACATGGTAACTTTAGTACATAACTTAGATAAATAATGCGCTTCTTCACAAGCAGAATCACCTGCTCCAACAATAATTGTTTCTTGTCCTTTATAAAAGAATCCGTCACAAACGGCACAAGCAGAAACTCCACCTCCCATTTCTAGGTATTTTTGTTCTGAAGGTAATCCTAAATATTTTGCTGATGCTCCAGTAGAGATTATTACTGTATCGGCATGAATTTCTTTGTCCTTATCTACCCATACTTTATGAGTATCTCCTGTAAATTCAACTTTAGTAACCCATCCACTTCTAACGTCAGTTTCAAATCTTTCGGCTTGAGCTCTTAGTTGAATCATCATTTCTGGTCCAGTTACTCCATCGGGGTAACCAGGGAAATTTTCTACTTCGTTTGTTGTTGTTAATTGACCTCCAGGCTGCATCCCTTCATACAATACTGGCTTCATATTTGCCCTTGCTGCATAGATAGCTGCTGTATATCCTGCGGGTCCCGATCCTATAATAAGGCATTTTATTTTTTCTATATTTTCTGACATTCTAAATTATTTATTATTTAACTCCTTAGTTGATTACCTTTATATAATCTTACAAAAATAACCATAAAATAAACGAACATCAAACCTCATTACGATTATATTATCATAGGCCAAGGATTGGCTGGAACAATTCTTCATTTTCATCTATTTCAAAAAGGACTAAAGGTACTTTGTGTGGATAATAACTGGGAGAAAAACTCTTCTTTAGTTGCTGCAGGAATGTACAATCCCATTGTTTTCAAACGAATAACAAAAAGCTGGAAGGCAGATGAATTAGTTCCTTATTTAAATAATTTTTATCCTGAATTAGAAAAGCACCTTAATGCTAGTTTTGATACAAAAATTGATATTCTTAGAATTTTTAAAAACTGGGAACAGCAAAATGATTTCATTGCCAAAACTGAGGATGATAATTATTCTGAATTTATAAACTCAGAGGAATGCAAAACTTTAGATAAAAATAAGGTGGAAAATAATTTTGGATACGGAACGGTAACACAATCCGGTTGGATAAACACAAAACTGATGTTAAGTAAATACCGTCAGTTTTTGGAAAAAGAAGCTTTGATTCTTAATGAGAAATTTGATTTTGATTCATTAAAAGTAGAAACTGAAAAAATTACCTATAAAGAAGTAACTGCGAATAAAATTATCTTCTGTGAAGGAACTCAAATCCAACAAAACCCTTATTTCAATTATTTACCTATGGTTCCTACGCAAGGAGAAATCTTGACTATAAAGATTGAGAATTTATCAATGGATAAAATTTTAAACAAAGGATTCTTTATTATGCCTTTGGGGAATAACTTATATAGAGTTGGCGCTACTTACAATTGGAAAATCTCTCATTACGAAACTACGGAAGAAGCGAAAGCTGAATTGATTGAGAAAATAAAAACTGTGCTTCCTCAAGAGTTTGAAATTGTAAATCACCAAGCTGGAATAAGACCAACCGTAAAAGATAGAAAACCACTTATTGGGGTACATCCCGAATATAAAAACCTAGGAGTATTTAACGGAATGGGAACTAAAGGAATTTTGATTGCTCCCTATTTTGCAAATCATTTTAGTGAGTTTCTGGAAGGAAGTTTTGAATTAGAAAAGGAAGTGAATATTGATCGATTTAAACCGTAATCTTAATCTCAGGATTCAACTCCTTTATCTTTTTCACAAAAGCCTCATTAGAATCTGGACTAATGTAAATCGTATCCATTTTACCATATTTCACAATTATTCCTTTTCTTGCAGTAGCTGGTTTAAAACCTACCCACATAGTTTTCCCTACTATCAGTTCATTTATACTTTCTATAGGAATACTGCCTTTCAAAAATGCCGCACGGTATTTCAAATGCTCTTGTGTCAATTCGTAATTGGTTCCGTGTAAAATCCATAAAATAAAAATAAGAACAGACAGTAAAACAGTTGTAGCAATATAACTATTAACGTCTATTTTATTTATCGTAAGCTCTTGATAAAGCGTAAGCAAAACCAACAAACAAGCTCCATAAAAAATAACTTGAAAAAATACATCTTGCCTACTCTTAAATTTCATTTACTTAATCTTAATCGTATAAGGTAACCTTGCTTGAATTCTATCTTTAGATTGAATGTTTAATGTTTTAAGTGTATTTAATTGCTCCAATATTTCAGCGGAAATTGTATTATTCCCTGTCAATATTTTTACACTTTCCTCGTCTTCATCCCCTTGGTTCAACAAGTTTATAATTTCTTCTAATTGATTTTTCTTTTTAGCAGGAATATCCATTGTTACAGGATTTTCAAGATTTGCTAATTTAGCCGCATGAGCTACTGCTGATTCTATTCCTCCTATTTCATCTACCAAGTTTATTCCTAATGCATCTTTTCCTGACCACACTCTTCCTTGTCCAATGCTATCTACCAATTCTTTTGTCATTCCTCTTCCTACAGAAACTTTAGTAATAAAATCATCATAAATTCTATCTACCTCTTTCTGGATTACAGAATATTCTTCTTCAGTAAGTGGTTTTGTAAATGACATCAAATCGGCATGCTCATTTGTTTTTGCTCTATCAAATGTAATTCCAATTTTGTTTTCCAAAAATCTTTCGGCATTAGGAATCATTCCAAAAACACCAATAGAACCAGTAATCGTATTTTCTTGTGCAAATATTCTATCGGCATTACAAGAAATATAATAACCTCCAGATGCTGCCAAATCTCCCATAGAAACTACAACTGGTTTCCCTGATTTTTTTATCAATTCAATTTCTCTCCAAATAACATCAGATGCCAAGGCACTTCCTCCTGGAGAATTCACTCTTAAAACTATTGCTTTTATAGAATCATTTAATCTAGCTTTTCTTAAATGTTTAACTGTCGTTTCAGACCCAATCATTTCTTGATTTCCTTTACCACTTATGATTTCGCCATTTGCATAAACAATTGCAATGTTTTGTTTTCTTCTATTCTTTACAAGCATTTTTATCTCAGCATACTGAATGTATTTTGCTAATGAAATTGTTTCTACCTCTTCATCTTCCTCTAATTCTAATTTCTCTTTCAGTATTTCATCTACTTCGTCTTGGTACTTTACAGCTGTTGCAAATTTATACTCAACTGCTTTACTTGCATTTGCAATTAACATTCCATCTGCAATCAAGTTTAGTTCTTTCTCACTAATATCTCTCGAGTCACTTACTTCACTTACAATATGATCCCAAAAAGAAAACATATATTTTTCTGTTTGTTCTCTGTTTGCTTCACTCATTTTATCCATAATAAAAGGTTCCACAGCACTTTTGAATTTGTTGTTACTTCCTCTTATTATTTGCATATCAATATCTAGCTTATCAAGCATTTGCTTAAAAAACATTCTCTCACTAGATAATCCACTCCATTGCAAAGAACCAGTTGGATAAATGTATATTTCATCCGAAACTGAAGCTAAATAATAAGTTCCTTGTGAATATACTTCTGAGTAAGCAACTATAAATTTTCCGCTTTCTCTAAAATCTTGTAAAGCATCATGAATTTCTTCTAAGTTTGCTAATCCAACACTTATTCCTCCTGGCTGAAAATAAATTCCCTTTATTTTATCATCCGTTTTTGCATATTCAATTGTTTTTATAATAGAATTGACTCCAATTTTTCCAGCATCTTCTATCCCTTGGCCGTTAAATGTTGGTTGAGAATAAGTTCTTTCACCAATTGTATTGTCCAGTTTGATTGTAAGCAGTGTGTTATTTTCAACTCTTACAGGTTGCTGCTGTCCGCTAAAAACTGAACCTCCAACTATTGCAGAAACTCCACCCATTATTATAAAAAAGAAGATGATACCGAAAACGATATAAGCCAAACCTGAGGCAAGAAAATATTTGAAAAATTGTTTCATTTGAAAGTGTTGAGATTATTAATGATACAAATTTACTAATCCTTTTGATAAATTTGGGTTTAAATACACAAATGGTATCTTTAAAGTATGAATGGAAATAAACACAGAGTTGTACTTTCTTTTGGAGGAAACCTAGACAATACATTGTATTGTTTTGAAAAGGCAACTAAGAAAATTAAGAAAAAAATTGGGGAAGTAGAAATTACTTCGTCTATTTATTCTACACAAGCATGGAAAATGGAGAAAGACACTCCTGATTTTTTGAATAAAGTAGTTGTTGTTCTTACCGATTTAAAACCTAAAGAACTATTGAAAGCTACGCAAAAGATAGAAAAAAAATTAGGTAGAAAAACAAAAAGTATAAATCAAGAATATAAAGACAGACCTATTGATATTGACCTCTTGTTTTTTGATGACAGAATAATCTACAAGAAAAAGCTGGTGATTCCTCATCAATTATTACACACAAGGAAATTCATTCTAAAACCACTTTCAGAAATTATTCCAGATTATATTCATCCAGTAATAAAAAAAACAATTAAAAAATTACTTTTGTCTTGTGATGATAAATTAGAGGTGAAAAAACAGCATACAGAAAAAGAATAAAACAAAGAATGGGATTAAAAAACTTTACAGTTATAGAAGGTAACATTGGTTCGGGAAAGACTACTCTTTGCAAAAAAATTTCCAAAGAATACGGATCTAATCTTATTCTAGAAGAATTTGAGGAAAACCCTTTTCTAAAAGAATTTTTGAAAGACCAAAAAATAAACCCTCTGGGTGTAGAATTACAGTTCTTGATTGATCGATTTCACCAATTAAAAAAACCATTTAATAACAGTAACTCAACTGTTGCAGATTATTTTATTGAAAAAAGTCTTATTTTCTCTAAGAATAACTTGTCCCAAATAGAGAAAGATTTATTTGATAGTTATTACTCTGAGTTATTTGATAAAATCACCAAACCAGACTTATTGGTTTATTTGTCGGTAAACTCTAGTAGATTACTTGAAAATATTGCAAAAAGAGGAAGAGAAATTGAGCAAGATGTAACAAAAGAATATTTAGAAAGTATCCACAATTCTTACCTTAATTACCTAACAAACAAAACAGAAGAAAAAGTTTTAATTATTGATGTTTCTGAAATTGATTTTGTTCAAAATGACACTCACTACGGTGAGATAAAAAATATTATTACTTCCGAACACAAAAAAGGAGTGTCTCACATAAAAATATAGTAGAAAAATTAACAAGAATTTCTTTCAATTAATTGATAGTATCACTATTTTTGTACTAAATAATTATAAAAAAATTAAACAAGAGATGAAAAAGACAAATTTACATATAGTAGCTGCTATACTAATTGCATCAATTTTTGCTGCTAGTTGTAGTGTATTGAAAGACTTGGAATACGAGGTAAAAGAAAACCCTATCGAAATGCATGGCGACAAAGTCACTGTAAAAATTGACGGGAAATTCATTGAAAAAGGATTGAATAAAAAAGCTTTTGTTACTCTTACTCCAACACTTATAAATGCTGCTGGTGAAGAATTAGAATTTGAGCCAAAATCATTTAAAGGAGAAAAAGCTGCTGGAAATGGTGAAGTTGTAAAAAAAGATGGGCATAGCTTTTCTTATACAAGTACAAGACCTTACGATTCAAGATTCGAAAACTCTGAATTGGTAGTAAAGTATATTGCTCTAAAAGGAACAAAAGAAAAACTAAACGACAAAACTGCTAAAATTGCAGATGCAACTATTGTAACTCCAGAGTTATTACAAAATGACGATAAGGTTGTAATGGGAAAAGATAACTTAGTAAGAAGTGTAAAAAAATCTACTAAAGCAGTTATCAATTTTAACAAAGCAAAATCTAACTTAAGAAGAGGAGAGACAACAGATGCCGATATCTTAGCTATGGAGAGCTTTATTTTAGCTGGGAATACTAACTCTAAAATTGTTTTCAATAACATTGAAATTGTATCCTATGCATCTCCAGAAGGAGAAATGGAGAAAAACTCAAACTTAGCTCTAGATAGAGGTGAAACTGCTGAAAAGTATTTAATGAAAGCAAACAAGAAGTTAAATTTAAATTTAGATCCAACTTTAATCTCTAAAACGCCTAAAGGTGAAGATTGGGATGGGTTGAAAGAATTGATTTCTAAAAGTAACCACGAAGATAAAAACATAATTGTTGCTGTAGCAGAAATGGAAAGCGATCCTACAAAAAGAGAGCAAGAAATTAAAGCTTTATCTACAACTTATAAATTTTTAGATAAAGATATCTTCCCACAATTAAGAAGATCTCAAATGGTACTTAATTATACTGAGTTTGGATTAACAGACGAAGAATTGAAAGCTACTTCTCAATCTGCTCCTCAAACTTTATCAGTTGAAGAATTATTATTTACTGCAGGATTAGTAAGTGATAAAGAAGAAAAATTGAGACTTTTTAATGAAGTAATTAAAAAAGATGCTTCTGACTACAGAGGTTTTACAAATGCTGGTGTTATTCTTTATAATAAAAAGATGACTACAGAAGCTAACAAAATGTTTACTAAAGCTTATAACGCAGATAAAAATGCAATTACAAGTAACAACATGGGAGTTGTAAAAAGACAAGCTGGTGATATTGCAGGTGCTGCTGAATTATTTGGTGATGCTACTGCAACTGGTGATGCTGCAAAGTACAACATGGGATTAATCAACATAAAAAAAGGAGAATACAGCAATGCAATCTCTAACATGGGAAGTACTAATACTTTTAACAAAGCATTAGCACAAACATTGAACAAAGATTACTCAAGTGCTTCTTCTTCATTAGCTAATTCTACTGAAGCTAATACAGCTAAAGGACTTTACTTAAAAGCAGTTATTGCTTCAAGAAATGGAAACGAATCTGAAGTTATTTCAAGTTTAGTGAAAGCTTTTGAAAAAGATAGTTCTTTAAGAGCTAAAGCTAAAAAAGACAGAGAATTTATAAAATATTTTGAAAATGCTGCTTTTATAGCTTTGTAAAAATAATTTAAAATCTTAAAAAAGCGGCATCATTAATTTTGGTGCCGCTTTTTTTATTTCATAGTGTAAGTATTAATTCTAAACTCGTTAATAAAATATGCAAGTAGATGTAATAATTCCCGCTTTTAATGAACAGAACTCAATAGGATCTGTAATTAATGACATCCCTAAAGAATTGGTTAGGGATATTATTGTGGTAGATAATAACTCGAATGACGAAACTTCTATAAATGCGAAAAACGCAGGAGCAACCGTTCTAAAAGAAAATAGACAAGGTTATGGATTTGCTTGTCTCAAGGGAATTGAACATGCCACAAACAAAGAAATTCCGCCAGATGTAATTGTGTTTTTAGATGCCGATTATTCTGACTTTCCTCAAGAAATGAATTTACTCTTGAATAAAATATGGAAAGGAGCTGACATGGTAATTGGAAATAGGGTGAAATCAAAAAGGGAAAAAGGGTCCATGATGCCACAACAAGTTTTTGGAAACTGGCTAGCTTGTAACCTTATGAAAATAATGTACGGTTACAAATATGAAGATTTGGGACCATTTAGAGCAATTAAATTTAATAAACTCCAAGAAATTGGAATGAAGGATACAACTTACGGATGGACAGTGGAGATGCAAGTAAAAGCACTGAAACTAAAAATGGATATAAAACAAGTAGATTTGAGCTACAGGAAAAGAATTGGTCAATCCAAAGTCTCTGGAACTGTAAAAGGAAGTGTTATGGCTGGATACAAAATAATTACAACCATATTTAAATACAGATAACCATGAATATAGCTATCCTATTAATCTACAGTTTTTTCTCTCTATTTATTATAAGTTATAGTATTGTGCAATTGAGTCTTGTTTTTTCATACCTCAAAAACAGAAAAAAAATAGCTGTGCACATTGAAGAATTTAGTGATAAAGATGAAATCCCTTTCGTTACAGTTCAGTTACCCGTTTACAATGAATTGTATGTAATTGAAAGATTAATTGACTGCATAGCAAAATTTAATTACCCAACAGATAAATTAGAAATTCAAGTATTAGATGATTCTACAGACGAAACAGCAGAAATTATTGCAAATAAAGTTGACTACTGGCAAAAGAAAGGAGTAGACATCCAACACATCCAAAGATCAGAAAGAGTAGGTTTTAAAGCAGGAGCCTTGGATTACGGAATGAAACTATGCAAAGGTGAATTCATTGCTATTTTTGATGCCGATTTTGTTCCAGAAAAAGATTTTCTACTCAAAACAATACCCTATTTTCAAGATGAAAAAATAGGCGTAGTACAAACGAGGTGGGAACACATAAACAGAGAGTACTCTTTACTAACCAAGCTGCAAGCTTTTGCTCTTGATGCTCATTTTAGTGTAGAACAAGGCGGAAGAAACTCTGCAGGACATTTTATAAATTTTAACGGAACAGCAGGAGTTTGGAGGAAAGTGGCGATAGAAGAAGGAGGAGGATGGAAAGCAGATACATTGACCGAAGATTTGGATTTGAGTTACAGAGCGCAATTGAAAGGATGGAAATTTTTATTCAAAGAAGAAATTGGCAGCCCTGCAGAATTACCTGCTGAGATGAACTCGCTAAAAGCCCAACAATACAGATGGACTAAAGGAGCTGCAGAATGCACAATGAAAAATCTGGGAAAAGTAATTAAACACGATAAATACCATTTTTGGACCAAAATAAATGCTATTTTTCACTTAATGAACAGCTTTTTATTCATTGCAATATTTATCATTGCAATACTTAGTGTTCCCTTATTTATAATAAAACAGAATAATCCCGAATTGGACTCATTCTTTAAATTTGCTACTATCTCCTTATTTAGTTTTGCTGTAATTGGAGTTATGTATTTTACTTCATTTTCAAAAAGTTATGACAATAAAGGGATTGCATTTATTCATTTTATGTACTACTTTCCTTTGTTTTTGAGTTTCTCAATGGGGCTTTCTTTTCACAATTCTGTAGCTGTAATAGAAGGATATGCAGGAAGAAAAACTCCGTTTGTAAGAACACCAAAATTCAGTTTGACTAAGAAAACTGGTAATTGGCAAGGCACGGTCTACAATAAAACCAAAATAAAATGGGTGACAATTGTGGAAGGACTTCTTTCGGGTTATTTTATCTACGGAATTTTCCTGTGTTTTTCTTGGAATGATTTCGGAATGTTGCCGTTATTTATCCTATTATCCTTAGGTTTTGGAGTCATCTTTTTACTTTCCCTTAAGCATTCTATTCAGAGATGAAAAATCTTTTATCACTTCTATATTAGATTATTTCATTCTTTCGTAACTTTATCCCACAAAGAAAAAGTTAATTGATGTTTGTAAAACAAATTGTACATTTATTAAAACACGAGTTATTGATAGAAATGAAACAAAAACATTTCATTAGTTCTATAGTACTCTATATTGTTTCAACAATTTTTGTTTGTTCCCTTTCGTTCACTACCATTGCCGAAACCTCTATTTGGAATGGATTATTTTGGATTATCATACTTTTTTCATTAACAAATGCGATTTCAAAATCATTTTTAAATGAAAACTCCGACAAACAAATATTCCTCTATACTCTTATCAATCCAAGAGCATTAATTCTAGGAAAAATAATTTATAACCTTTTACTGTCTATAGCTTTGGTGTTAATAAGCTTCTTTGTATTTAATTTCTTTATCCAGACCGAAGGATTAGATAACATGAATTATGGATTGTATTTAATTGCGGTAGTTTTAGGTAGTACGAGTATTTCATCCACACTGACAATGGTGAGTGCCATAGCTTCCAAAACAAATAATAACATTGGAATCCTTTCTATTCTTGCTTTCCCTATTTTAATCCCTTCCCTCCTGCTTTCTATACAATTTTCTAATTTGGCAATCTTGGGAGGAACTGTAGAGATGTCAGCTCAATTCATTGTGTTTTTATCGCTAATTAATCTGCTTATTGTCATACTTTCTTTTTTATTATTTCCTTACCTTTGGAGGGAATAAAAGTCTTATTTTATTAAAATGAATTCAATAAAAAAACATTGGTGGAAAGCTTTAGCAGTAGTATTACTGCTCTATACTTTTGCCTTTTCATTTTTGGTTCCACTTTCATCTACAATCAAGTCGGCTAGTCCAAGTTCGTTAGAGGTTGGAAAAAATGCGGTTGTATTAATTGGTTACAATACAGAATTTGAAGCTGACGAAAATATTTCTATCTCCTTAGAGTACGACCATAAAACATTAGTTTGTGGAACAGAGATAAAACAAATAAATGCCAATCAAATTTCAGTGAATTTTAACATTCCTGATAGTTTACCTTCCAAAATATTGCACTTAAGAATGTCGACTAGTAACTTTTCATCTTTCTCACCAGAGTTAATAAAAGCATTTGGAATAACAGAAAATCAAGATACTTCAAATCTTTGTATAGTTAATGCATACAATTCTTCAGCGGATATCTTAGATATCCCAAATCGTCTTCAACTGAACGAAACAATAAGAAACTTAATGTTTCACGTTCCAATGTGGTTTACCATGATGGTAATTCTGTTTATTTCATTTTTCTATTCTATAAAGTACTTAAACACCTTTGACATTAAATACGATATCATTGCTCGTGAAGCAGTAAATATTGGATTACTGTTTGCCGCATTAGGATTGATAACAGGAAGTATTTGGGCAAAATTCACTTGGAGTGAACACACCGATTTATTCACAACAAAAGGTTGGTGGGTAAATGATGTAAAATTAAATGGAGCAGCTATTACAACACTTATTTATGTTGCCTACCGCATTTTAAGAAACTCTTTGCAAGAAGAACATCAGAAGGCAAAAATAAGTGCCGTTTACAACATCTTTGCTTTTGTATTGATGATTGTTTTCCTAATGATATTACCAAGGATTACCGATTCGCTTCACCCAGGAAATGGAGGAAATCCTGCTTTTGGAAAATACGATTTGGATAGTACTTTGCGTATGGTATTTTACCCTGCCGTAATAGGATGGATACTACTTGGAATTTGGATGCTTAGCTTAAAGAAAAGATTTTTTAACCTTGAAAATAAATTAGAAAATGACTAAAAAAACAACATTATTACTCCTTAGTTTTATCGCTTTTATTTCTAATGTATCTTTAGCACAAGACAATGCCATAGAACAAACTTTTCATGAATCGGGTAAGATAAATGTGGTGGTAGCCGTGGTTATGGTTATTTTCATTGGAATTATCTTTTACTTAATAAAACTGGAAAAGAAAATATCGAAACTAGAGA
This sequence comes from uncultured Flavobacteriales bacterium, assembly GCA_905182785.1. Lineage (GTDB taxonomy): Bacteria > Bacteroidota > Bacteroidia > Flavobacteriales_D > CAJJDF01 > CAJJDF01. The sequence goes on along the minus strand of CAJJDF010000052.1, from coordinate 2,877 downwards.
AAAATTCTGACAAATAATAGTTGTACCTTTATATTTGAAATACAAACCAGTCATGAGAAAAATTGAAATAGCCTTAATCATAGTAGTAGCAATAACTATTGGTATTATTTTCAGTTATTCTTCGCAGGCAAGTAGGTACGGAAACTTTACCGAAGCTTTTGCTGAAGAAGGCAAAACATACAAGATTATTGGTACGCTAAACAAAGATATTCCTGTGGAAACTCCACAAGCTAATCTTGTTATTTTTAACATGATTGATGAACAAGGAAAAGAAGTAAAAGTATACTTGAACGAAACAGTTCAAGAACATTTTGACAGGTCGGATAAAGTAGTAGTAACAGGAAAAGCAGATTCAGAAAAGAATGCCTTTTTCGCTACCGAACACCAAGCAAAATGCCCTTCAAAATACAATGACGAGAAATAAAAAACTAATTCCTCTTATCCAATCCCCAGTATAATTTATTACGGATAGTTTTGAAGAAATTTTGATTTGGAAACTGAACTAAATTAATTTTCAAATCTGATTTGGAAACAATTAAGGTGTTTTTTGTAGAGATCTCTTCACTTCTAGAATCTAAAGTGGCTAAGAATTTTTCTTCTCTTCCTTCTACTCTAATCTCTATTTCACTGTCATCCGACACAATGATTGGACGAATATTAAGATTGTGTGGAGCAATGGGTGTAATCACAAAATTGTCAGAATTAGGCATTACAATTGGCCCTCCACAACTTAGAGAATAAGCAGTAGAACCAGTTGGTGTAGCTATAATTAATCCATCTGCCCAATAAGAATTTAAGAATAATCCATTTACAAAAACATGAATCGTAATCATAGAGGAAGAATCTTTTTTGTGAACTGTAAACTCATTCAATGCAAAATTATATTTTCCAAACAGTTTTGCTTTTGTATCCAAATTCAGCATTGTTCTTTCCTCAATTCGGTAATCGCCATCCATCAAGTGACGAATAACTTGTTTTATTTCGGTTTTGGCAGTATTAGATAAAAAACCTAACCTTCCTGAGTTTACTCCAACAACAGGAATTCCTTTTTTAATACTAGTCAAAGTATCCAATATTGTTCCATCTCCTCCAATACTGAATAAGAAGTCTAGCTTTAATTTTGGATAAGTAGCTCGTGTGTATTCTTTTACTTTTTTTCCAAAAGTAATCCCTTTGCCTTTGACGTTTTTATGAAATTTTGAATACACATAATAATCCACTTCCAATCTATCCAATTCATCAATCAATAATTGAAAAAACGGGATAAAATCATCCTTAAACTCTCTACCGTAAATTGCTATTCTCATCAGGATTACTTAATAACCAAACTGTCGCCAGTCATTTCTTTAGGTTGATTAATATTCATTAAATGTAGTAATGTTGGTGCGATATCACCCAACTTTCCTGATTTAATTTGTATTGCGTTTGCATCTATCACAAAACAAGGTACAGGATTTACGGTGTGCGAAGTATTTGGACTTCCGTCTTCGTTCGTGTTTTTTTCTGCATTTCCATGGTCTGCAATTATTACAAAACTATAGTTGTTTTCTATTCCTGCTTCCACCACTTGGCGCAAACAATTATCGGCTGTTTCTACTGCTTTTATTATCGCAGATTGAATCCCTGTATGCCCAACCATATCGGTATTAGCATAATTCAAACAAATAAAATCTGCTGATTTATTATTTATTTCTACCAAAACTTTTACTGTCACTTCAGGTGCATTCATTTCTGGTTGTAAGTCGTAAGTTGCTACTTTGGGTGAGTTTACCACAATTCTTGTCTCTCCTTCAAACGTCTCTTCCCTTCCTCCAGAAAAGAAAAAAGTAACGTGTGGATATTTTTCTGTTTCTGCAATTCTCACTTGCTTTAATCCTGCTTTAGAAACTACTTCTCCCAATGTCATGGATAAATTATCCTTGTTATAAACTACGTGTACATTCTTGAATTTTACGTCATATTGAGTAAGTGTTACATAATACAAATCCAATTTATGCATGTTGTATTCATGGTTGTCACTTTGTGTCAATACTTCAGTAATTTGACGACATCTATCCGTTCTAAAATTAAAACAAATGACTACATCTCCTTCTTCAATTTTTGAAATAGGATTCCCGTTTTCATCTACTTTTACTAAAGGTTTCAAAAACTCATCCGTTACATTATTTTTATACGATTCTTCAATTCCTTTTCCTAAGTCCGAATGCTTTTCTCCCATTCCATTTATCATCAAATCATAGGCAAGCTTTATTCTTTCCCATCTTTTGTCTCTATCCATGGCATAATATCTACCAATCACAGTGGCTAACTTCACTGTTCCTCCTTTTATATTTTTTTCTAATTCATCAATTGAATTCAATCCACTTTTCGGGTCACAATCTCTACCGTCTGTAAAAGCATGAACAAAAGCTTTTTCTACTTTATTCTCTGTTGCCATTTGGCACAACTTGTATAAATGTTTTTCGTGAGAATGAATTCCTCCTCCAGAAACTAAGCCAATAAAATGAACCTGTTTGTTGTTCTTTTTTGCATAATCAAAAGCTTTTCTCAATTCCTTTTCTTCAGAAATAGAATCGTCTTTTACGGCCTTATTTATTCTTGCAAAATCTTGATACACCACTCTTCCTGCTCCAATATTAAGGTGACCAACTTCTGAGTTTCCCATTTGTCCTTCTGGCAATCCTACTTCTTCTCCATAGGTTACTAATTCTGTGTTTAGATATTTTGTATACAAACTATCTACAAAAGGAGTTTTTGCTAAGTGAATCGCATTGGAATTGTCTCTTCTTCCGTGTCCCCAGCCGTCTAATATTACAAGAATTGCTTTTTTTGTCATAGTGTATTTTTTCTATTACAAATATCGGTCTTTTTAGATTA
>CAJJDF010000051.1 GCA_905182785.1 uncultured Flavobacteriales bacterium | reverse complement strand
AGCTAAGGGCAGAGGCAAACAAAGATCCCGAAGATGCTTATGGATTAATTGCTTTGGCTTATTTATTGGAGCAACAAAAAAATTACGAAGAAGCCCACGAAATCGCTACCGTTACAAGAAGGTTATTTAAAGAACAAAACCTTTTCCCAGAACCACCAGATGAAAAACCATTGTTATTGGTAGAAGCAAAAGCGAAAGAAATGTTGAATCAAGAAACTTTGGATGAAATTAGTTCAAATTCTGAATCTCAAACTGTTTCTAGTTTGTTAGAGAAGTATTTGAAATAAGTATTGAAATAATTCATTTGTTCCCAAGTCGCATTAAAAATCTCGATGCAAATTAATTTCTCTATTGCTCAATTAATTCACTCCATATAATCTTGCCAAGTAACAAGAACAAACTTCTTTCTCCCGTTTTCTAATTTAGAAAGAAATCCATATTCATAACAAAATAAATAAACCTCTCCTTTATTATTTTTCCAATAGTGTGTAAAATACTTTTTGTCAAATCCCTTTTTAATCATATCCTCTTCTTTCACAAATGATTTACCAGATTTGTTAAACTCCGTGAGTAACCTCCTATTCAATTTCAATTGTTTATCAATTTTCGTGTAGAGTCGAGGTAATCTGTCTTTATTTTTTACATAATGAAAATTGGATTTACAATAAGAATTACAAAATTTCTTGTCTTTTCTTCCTTTAATTTCCTCCTTACAATTTGGACAATATTTCTCCATAGCCGTAGATTTAAACGTTTAAATCTACGGATTTTTAAACATGAATCATAATTATGGCACTAAATTAGTGTTGCATGAGCCATTCAAAACAAAAAATAATAACACTTAAGCACCTTTATATCAATAAAGGTAAACAAGTTGGTCTAAAATTTTATCCAGATGAAATCATTCAAAAACTTGCAAAAACACTTCCTAATCCTAAGTGGAGTAAGGAATTTGGAATGATGTACCTCGAGAACAACAAACAAAATTTAGACCTTATCTATTCTACTTTCAAAGGAATAGCCTGGATAAATGGAGATAATTTTTATACAAAACGAATAATAAAAAAAGACAACAAAACACTCACAAAAAAAGAAATAACACCTACAGACAACATAGTTCCTCCAGAGTTTTTACAGAAATTAATACTAAAAAAATACGCTAAAAACACAGCCAATAGTTACATTTCTTTTTTCGGAAAATTCATTCAACACCACCAAGGACAGGATTTAAAACATATTTCTGAAATAGAAATAAGAACTTATCTAGAAAAACTAGTCAAAGAAAATAAATCCCATTCGTATTTAAATACTATGGTAAATTCTATAAAGTTTTATTACGAAATAGTATTGGGAATGCCCAATAGATTTTATGAAATAGAAAGACCAAGAAAACAGACAACATTACCCAAAGTGCTTAATAAGAAAGAGATACTGGAAATGATAAATGTGCCACAAAACATAAAACACAAGTGTATTATCAGTTTATTATACAGTGCAGGACTAAGAAGATCAGAATTATTAAACCTCAAACTTACCGACATTGATTCCGAAAAACACACCTTAAGAATTGAAAACGGCAAAGGGAGTAAAGACCGAATCTCAATAATAAGTCCTAGTTTGATAAAAGAGTTGAGAATATATTGGAAAGAATTTAAAACAAAAAAATACGTGTTTGAAGGAGCAAAAGGAAAACAATATAGCGCAGCAAGTGTATTACAAATTGTAAAAAGAGCAGCAAAAAAAGCCAATATTAGAAAAAATGTAACTCCACACATGCTAAGACACAGTTTTGCAACACACTTACTAGAAGACGGAGTAGACCTTAGAACTATACAGGTATTACTAGGACACGCTAGCTCAAAAACTACAGAAATTTATACTCACGTAGCAATTAACCAGTTAATTAAGATAAATAATCCGTTAGATTCATTATATTTGGAAAACAACAAACAAAATACATAGTGGATATATAGTTAACTGTTAACTATATTCCATTGTTG
>CAJJDF010000050.1 GCA_905182785.1 uncultured Flavobacteriales bacterium | reverse complement strand
AAGACCCTGTAAGCACTCCATTTACAATAGCAAAAGGCACCAACATGGCTAAAAATGTAAGATAAAACTTTCTCAACATTTCTCTTTTCCAATAAAACACATGAGCTAGAACAAGTATTGCGTAACTCATATCGAATAGCGTATACATTTTTTCGGTATTGAAAACCAGAACCAAGAAGAAAAAGGTAAAAAGAAAGTACGAAATATAATCAGCTGTTTTTTGTTTTACAATCCACTTATCGCTCAGCTCAATCAATGCCAAGTGCGTAAAAATACAAGCATAAGGAATACAGATAAAAAATAACCATTCTTCTACAGGTAAATTAAACCAATAGACTTGACATAAATATTCTGGATTAAACCCCCAATACCCCATTTTGGTAAAATAGACATCCCAAAAAATGAAAGGAACCATTGCAATTATAATGGATAGAAATAAGGCTCCCCAATTTTTATATAGCTTAATTCTTGGATGAAAACTCACCAAAAATGGCACTGAAAGAGACAGTAGATTTATCCAAAAATATAACGACATAATTATTTAGGTTTGCTGTATTCTTGTTTGTAATATTTCATTGGTACCCACAGCATTCCAAAACATTCACCTTCTTGCTTTCCTAAATGTTTGTGATGCATTTTATGAGCTCTTCGTATTGCTTTCAAATACCTATTGTTTGTATTTCGCCAAATTTTTATTCTTTGATGAATAAATAAATCATGAATGATAAAATAGGCAACTCCGTAAATAAATACACCAACTCCAATTCCTAGAGGAACAATCCAACCATAAATAGACCAAAGACTAAATGCTGTGACTGAAATGATTGCAAAAAACACAAAAAAGTAATCATTTTTTTCTAAAAAAGTATCGTGGTTGTGTTTTACATGGTGGTCTTCATGTAAATTCCAAAACAGACCATGCATAATAAATTTATGCATTCCCCAAGCAACAGCTTCCATCAAAATTGCCGTAATAATTATTGTAAGTGCCAGTATCATACTTTTATTTCTTTGTGTATTCTTTCAAATAATAATTTAAACCATTCAGAAAAAATTTCTGGATTAGTTTTTATTTCCTCTTTTAAACCTTCTGTTGATATATATCTGTAATCACAAACTTCAGCTGGATTTATATCAGGTTTCTGGTTGGTGTAACCAACAAATATATGATCCAATTCATGTTCTATTAAATCACTATCAAGGTAAGCTTTATACTGAAAACTAAAAAGTTTTTCTAGAGATGCTTCCATTCCCATCTCTTCTTCTAATCTTCTATTTGCAGCAGAAATCTCATCTTCGCCTCCCATTGGATGAGTACAAGAAGCGTTAGACCAAAGCAAACCAGAGTGATATTTATGCTGGGCTCTTTGCTGCAACAACCATTCATTATTTAAGTTGAAAATAAAAACAGAAATTGCCCTGTGAAGAAGGCCTTTCTTATGCGCTTCCATTTTATCCATAACACCAATCTCCTCATCATTTTCGTTTACTAATATTACCTCATTCGCATTCATATCGCTTTGTATTTTTCGGCTAGTGGCTTCAAAGATTCTATTTCTTTTTCTCCTGTATTTATCAAATTTTTTAAAATGTACTTTTTTATTTCTTCTGGAATGTTAGCCTTTTCTATATTTAAAAGAATAAACTCTGTATCTGATTTTATTTCGGTTGTATAACCCAAAAACGAAGGTATATTAAGCTGAACTATTAATCTTAAATAGACATTTTCTACATTTTTATCAAGTCTGATGGTTTTTTCTAGCAATGCCTTTCCTTGATTAAACCAACTGTATTTTGTAAACGGATTGTAAACGTATTGAGCCATCATCATTTTACAAACTGCTTTGTATGAGTTAATCGTCACAGCATTACTGTAATTCCCTTCTGTTATTTTAGTTGCTAAGAAAGTTTCGGCAGTTTCGTAATCTTTTATTCCCAAAAAATTACTTCTGAAATGAGCAATATCTTCTCCTGCATAACTTGAAAACAAGAAAAATAAAGAGAAAAATAAGGCTATTAAAGTCTTCATATTAAATTCATTTTATAATCAAAATAAGACTTCGTAAGTAAGGCAATTTTCATAGGGTTACTAACTCTTATTCTATTCATTTTTATTGCTTCAATATCTGAAGTGACTATCTTTTTTAATAATTTGTTGTAATATTTATAGGCTGTATAAACTCCAAATTTTGCTTCTTTCGGTAAATTCTTAATTCCGATGTAAGCTTCGTCAAAATCTTTTTGTATTTCTTCTATTATTTCTTTTTTATTAACCTCGCTCAATTCCACACCAACTAGTTGTGGGAAATAAACCCTATTCAATTCTTCAGAATCTGCTTTTAAATCTCGCAAGAAGTTTACTTTTTGAAAAGCACTCCCCAATTTCATTGCAGACTCCTTAAGCGATTCATATAATTCCTTATCGCCATTTACAAATACTGTCAAACACATTAAACCAACTACATCTGCCGATCCGTAAATGTATTCTTCATAATCTTCTACTGTAGAGTATTCGTTTTTTGTTAAGTCAAATCGCATACTTTTCATAAAAGCATGAATCAAATCGTAATCAATCGAATATTTCTTAACAACATGCTGAAACGAATTCAAAATAGGATTAAGACTAATTCCTCTTTCTAAAGCCACATCCAAATCTCTTTGAAATTCATTAAGCAATAATTCTTTGTCATACTCATGAAAAGAATCTACAATCTCATCTGCAAAACGAACAAATCCGTAAATTGCATGAATATCATCCTGAATTTTAGGAGACAACATTTTTACCGCCAATGAAAATGACGTGCTGTATGAGTTAGTAACTAACTTACTACTCTCAAAAGAAACGGTATCAAATATACTCTTCATAATCATTTATAATAAACAGAAATTCCTTAAGTATGCTTAGATTTATTTAATCTTTTTTATTAGTTCACTTACTATTTTTCCAGAAACTATAGAAGGAGGGACCCCAGGCCCAGGAACTGTCAATTGTCCGGTATAGTATAAATTGGAAACCTTTGTATTTTTACATTTAGGTTTTAAAAATGCTGTTTGCTTTAGTGTATTAGCTAATCCATAAGCATTACCCTTAAACGAGTTGTACTCGTTCACAAAGTCAGAATGAGCAAAAGATTCATACACCTCAATGTGTTCCCTTATATCTTCTCCTGTGTGCTTCTTTAAGCGTTCACATATTAAATCAAAATACTTTTTTCGTACCTCTTCTGTATCTTCTTTCAACTCGGTAGAAACCGGAATTAGAAAAAATAAATTCTCTTTCCCTTTTGGCGCAACACTATTATCTGTTTTACTTGGGTTACAAATATAAAAAAGTGGCTTTTCTGGCCATTTATGTGTATCGTAAATTTCTATAGCATGGTCTGCGAAACTCTCATCAAAAAATAAATTATGATGTTTTATTCCTTTCACTTTTTTATTTAGACCTACATAATAAAGTAAGCTAGAAGGGGCCATTACTCTTTTATCCCAGTATTGCTCTTTGTAGTTTCTAAACTCAGGCAACAGTAGTTTCTCGGTGTGGTGATAATCAGCTCCACTTATTATAAAATCAGCTTTTTTTAATTTTCCATTTACTTTTATACCTCTCGTTATATTTTTTTCTACAACAATCTCTTCTACATTAGAATTAGTATGAAATTTCACTCCCATTTCTTTGGCAACCGAAACCATTCCTTCAACAATTTTGTTCATTCCTCCCATAGGATACCATGTGCCTAATGCCATATCAGCATAATTCATCAGACTATACAAAGCGGGTGTTTTTTCTGGTTTTGCTCCTAAAAACAGAACTGGAAATTCCAATAACTCTATTAATTTGGGATGCGTAAAAAACTGGCGAACGTGTTTACTTATAGGTTTAAACAAATCCAGTGACAATCCTTTTTTTGCAATATCTAAAGATAAAAACTCTGTGAAAGATAAAGAAGGCTTTGTCACAAACTCACGCATTCCTATATCGTATTTCTGTTTAGCTTCTGCTAAAAACTCTCTTAGTTTAATTCCTGAACCCGGCTCATATTTTTCGAAATAACTCTCTAACTCTTCCATATTAGCAGGAATATCATCTTGAGAATCTTCCCAAAAAACACGATAACTTGGATTTAAGCGGACTAAATCGTAATAATCAGATACTTTTTTGCCAAAATCAGCAAAAAAACGTTCAAAAACATCTGGCATCCAATACCAACTTGGACCCATGTCGAAACTAAAACCAGCTATAGTTTTTATTCTTGCTCTTCCTCCTAGAGCTTCATTTTTTTCATACACCTCTACCTCAAACCCTTCTTTGGCTAAATAACTTGCCGCAGATAAAGATGAAAAACCGGACCCTATTACTATTATTTTTCTACTCATAATGTTTAACAAATATATATTATTATTAAACAATAATTAAAGTTAATCAAGTAAATATTAACTTTAATTATAAAGAATCAATCATATTAATGATTGATTCGTGAATCTTGATATTATCCGAGATATCTTGTTTTTTAATTCCTAAGGTACTTCTACCTAATATATGGAGTTGTTCTCCACGGTTTGAAAGTACTTTTTCTTCTATTGTGTTCAAGTAATCTATTACTAAATCTGGACTTGGCTCTATCGTAAAATAACTTACATAAGTAATTTCACTAAACACATTTTGCAATTCTCGTAAGTCTTCTGTAGGAATACTAGTTCCTAGAAAAATAGACTTATAGCCTTTTAAAATTAACTCAAAATGCAAATACAACAATCCAATATCATGCATTTCATTTAGTGGTAAAAACAAAATAAAAGCTTTATCATTTTTGGAATGAACAGGTTGAATCCTTTCAATATTAATTAATATCTTTTGTTTAATCAAAGTAGAGATGAATCTTTCATGCATAGGATCTATCGTATCGGTAGTCCATAAATCTCCAATATCCTGAAGTAATACAATAAACTCTTTTAAGAATACATCTCTAAATGAATTTTGCACCAATAATCTATTGTATGTTTTTTCAAATAAAAATTGATCAAAATTAAGCATAGCAATTTTAAAATCATTTAATGCTACTGTATTCTCTCTGCTTCCTATTGTTAATTCTTTAACTTTCTCAAATAATTCTTCTTCATTAAAACTTGAAATCTTAGATATTTTAATTCCATTTTTATTCAAAACGGCAATGTTCAATATTTTTTGAAGACTAGCGTTATTATAGGTTCGTATATTAGAATCTGTTCGTTCCGGCTCTAGTAACTTATATCTTTTCTCCCAGATCCTTATTGTGTGTGCTTTTACACCACTCAAATTTTCAAGATCTTTGATTGAAAAGGAAGTTTTTATCGCCATTTAGTCTAATTGTTTTGAGAAAAGATTAAACTAAAGTAAAGTTAATTGTGGATTAAATGCGTTTTTAAGCAATAAATTTGCTGCAAATAAAGAATTATTTTCGTTTTAATTCTCCATTTTTCCAAGCTTTTATGAAGTTACTCCAAGCAATTGGATTAAGTAAATTATTAGGTGGAGCCTGTCCTGCATAATACAATCGAGACTGAACCTCATTCATTTGCCACTTAAAATTTAAAGAACCCCCTGCTGGATATGCCTCTTGCTTTAACACTAAAATTTCTTCATCCAAATTATTTTGAGCTCTCGTTAAATCATCATTTGGAATATCGGTATTTAAAAAAGCATCCCTAAATTGTTCTCTAGATGGCCAAGGGTGAACGTCATATTGAGCTAATAAAATTGTATCTTCTTCTAAGGTATGAATTAAAGAATACCTTCCATTTGTAAGTGTATCTGGAATCACATAATATGATTTTTTAAAACCAATAGAAGAGAAGATAATCGTATCTCCTGGCATTGCTACAAAGGAGAAAAAACCGTAATAATCGGAACTTGTACCTCGGTAAGAGGATTTTTCTAAAACAGTAACAAATGGAACTGGAGTTAAGTTACTACCTGTAACAATGATTCCGGAAATTTGAACATAAATCTCTTCTAGAGAATCTTTCTCTGTAGTTTGAACTTGTGTATTTCCTAAGAAGGAAACAAACACAAAAATAATTGTCGGTATGAATTTCAATGATTTCATTCAACAAATTTACTTTAAAAACTCTGTGAATACAATTATTTTTTGGTTAAAGAGTGTTAAGAATTAATCTTTGTAAAAAACTCTTTTCACCCTTTGCGAAATAGAAGTCAACACTTCGTAGGGAATAGTCCCCATTGTATTTGCTAAATCTTCTATGGAATTATGTTCTCCAAAAATTTCTATCTCATCCCCTACTTTCACTTCGCAATTTGTAACATTTATCATGCAAATATCCATACAGATATTTCCCGCAAGAGAACACTGTTCTCCATTTACATAAAATGAATAATTCCCATTACCTAAGCTTCTTCTCAATCCATCCGAATAGCCAATTGGTAAAATAGCAATTATCATTCCTTCCTCTGCAATTGTTTGTCTTCCGTAACCTATAGAGTCTCCCTTATTCAATTTTTTCAATTGAATAATAACAGTTTTTAATGAACTTATTGGTTTAATTTCTGAATTGTCACTTACATTTATTCCATACATTCCAATCCCCAAACGCACCATATCAAATTGATATTCTGGGTAATTTTCTATTCCTGCCGTATTCAAAATATGTTTGTCAATAGGATAATTAAATGCTGAAGTCAATTGATTACTATACAATTCAAATTTCTTAATTTGCCTCAAAGTAAAATCTTCTTCTTCCTTGTCATCAGCAGAGGAGAGATGAGAAAAGACTGTTTTAATGTATACTTCTGGCTGAGATTTAATGTATTGGATCAACTTCGGGATTTCATTTGGCAAAAACCCTAATCTATTCATTCCTGTTTCCAATTTTATATGAATTGGGAAGTCTTGCCTACCTGCGACTATTAAGTCTCTCACAAATTCATCCAATTCCTGAAGAGAATAAATCTCTGGTTGCAACTCATAACTAATCAAATCTGAAAAAGAACCGGGTTCTGGGTTTAGAACAACAATGGGAGTTTTTATTCCATTATTTCTTAATGCAATTCCTTCTTCAGTATAGGCGACTCCAAGGTAATCTACCCCTTCTTGTTCCAGTATTTTTGGGATTTCAACTGTCCCAGCCCCATAAGAAAATGCTTTTACCATTGCCATTACCTTGACATTAGGTCGCAACTTATTTTTGTAAATAGAAACGTTGGTACTCAATTTATTTAAATCAATTTCTAAAACCGTTCTGTGATTCTTCTTTTCTAAGACTTGTGCAATTTGCTCTAACCTATGGATTCTACTTCCTTTTATTAAGATAAAATGGTCTTGAAAATCATATTGATTTATCTCTTGTTTTAGCTCTTGAGTTGAAGTGAAATAATGAACTAAAACCCCCGTTTCAATTCCTTCAAGCTTATTATTTCCAATAACTAAAATTTGTTTTAATTTACTCGAATTTAATAAATTAATTAACTTTTTATCTGAAAAAGGCGTTTCTGGAATATCAGAAATTATTACAGTTTTAGGAAACGTTTTTGCTTGTAAATTCAAATACTCTAAAGACAAAACTAAGGACGAATAACTGATGTTATATCCATCATTGATGACCGTAGAATTCTCTATCCCTTTTTTCATTTCTAGACGAAGAGCGAGTGGAGTCAACAAATTTATGCGCTCTTGAATTACATTGTTAGCATAGTCCATTTGTTGCATAACGGCAACACAAATTTCACAATTCTCGATTGATGCTTTATCTGAAAAAGGAAAAGTAAATCCCTCTAATTTTATTGGTAACTCAATAGTGGAAACACAGTTTTTTAATAATTTTTTTTTCTCTTTTATTTTTTCCTCTAAAGAAATAAATCCTTGCTGATGAACTTCTCCCATTTTAACCAACACTCCCATTGTTGGTTTTATCATTCTCTCTAAATTTTCCATCTCACCTACTTCCGAAATTCCTGCTTCGAAAATAGCCAAGGTATGACTCTCATTTAACAACAATACTGAAAGTGGAACTCCTAATTGAGAGTTAAAACTTTTGGGACTTCGGCAAATAATGAAATCTGGACTTAATAGTTGATACAGCCATTCTTTTACCATTGTTTTTCCGTAACTCCCAGTAATACCAATAACAGGAGTAATAAAATTTGCCCTATGGGCTGCAGCAAAATTTTGCAAGGCTTGCAAAGTGTCTTTTACTTTTATTACAGATATAGAAGAATCGTAACTGTGTTCATTCTTAGAAACTACAAGTGTTTTTACACCAGCTTTCAGTACGTCAGAAGTAAAATTATGTCCGTCTCTATTTTCAGTTTTTAAAGCAAAAAATATTGTGCTTCTTGAGTTTTGTACTGATCTACTGTCAGTAGAAACATGATTAATCTTAAGGTCACAAGAAGAGATCAATTTTCCTTCTGTAAGTTTTGCAATATCCTTAGGAGAGTAATTCATTATTTCTCCTGAGTTTTATTAAAACAAACTCTACAAAGCGGCTCGTAAGAATCTGTTTCTCCAAGCATTACTATTTTTTCATCTAGATTTTTTCTATGAGAAAACTGAGCTAAACTTCCACATTTTACACAAATCGCATGCACTTTTGTTACGTATTCTGCAACTGCCATCAATTTTGGCATTACACCAAATGGCTTTCCTGAAAAATCCATATCCAATCCTGCAATAATAACTCTAGATCCTTTGTTTGCTAATTGAACACAAACATCTACAAGGCCTTCGTCAAAAAACTGAGCTTCGTCAATACCAATTACCTCAACACCATCTGCCAATAATAAAATATTACTAGATGAAGGTACAGGCGTAGAACGAATAGAGTTTTTATTGTGGCTAATTACTTCTTCATCACTGTATCGGGTATCAATCGAAGGCTTGAAAATCTCAACTTTTTGTTGAGCAAATTCTGCTCTTTTCATCCTACGAATTAATTCCTCCGTTTTTCCAGAAAACATGGACCCACAAATTACCTCAATCCAGCCTCTCCTCTCATTGCTATTTGTGTGTGATTCTAAAAACATTTTTCTTTTTTACTTTCTATTCAAAAATAGGGAAAATATAATTTTTTATTGTTGTTTTTAACGCATAAAAAAAGGATAGCTATTTTAATAACTATCCTTTTATATTTTAAATGAAAATTTAATTGCTAGAAACTTCAGCTCTCATTGTTCTTCCTCCTTCTATTTCTACTCCGTTTATTCCTTTTAGTAATTTTTCAGCAACTTTTGGAGCTACATCTACAAAGGTAAATTTATCCATCATTCTGATTCTTCCTAAATTCTTTCCAGCCACTCCACCTTCTTGACATAATACTCTTATTAAATGCCCTTTATCCGTAAATTCTTTCAAACCTACATTTATAAATAAAGTGGTAGTTTCTCCATCAAGATTTCTGTTGTGACTTTCACTTTCGTTTCTGTCGTCCGTTCTTTCTCTTCTTGGTTTTCTTTCTCTTCTATCATCACCTCTATCTACTCTTGGTGCTCTGTCGCTTCTATCACTTCTTCCTCTTGGCGCTCTGTCACTTCCCCCTCTATCACTTCTTCCTCTGTCGTTTCTTCTATCTCCTCTTCCGCTTCCACCTCTATCTCTGTCACCTCCTCTGCTAGCAGCAGACATGTCATTAATATCTCTTGAGTTTCCGTAGTAAGATAAAAACTTATTGAATTCAGCAGAAACGAATTTTTTAATTATTTCTTCTTTTGATAATTCAGCTAATTTTTCTTCTATTGCTGGTAAAAATTGATTCAATTGGTCTTCTTTAACCTCAACATCTACAACTTTATCAATCAATTGTAGCAATTGTTTCTTACAAATATCTTCTCCCGTAGGAAATTTAGCTTGCTTTATTTCAGTGTTGATGATTCTCTCAATCTGTCTTAATTTACCTGCTTCTCTATTGTTCAATAACAACATAGAAACTCCTTTTTTTCCTGCTCTTGCAGTTCTTCCAGACCTGTGCGTATAACTTTCAATTTCATCAGGTAAGTTGTAATTTATTACGTGAGTAATGTCATCTACATCTATTCCTCTTGCAGCAACATCAGTTGCTACCAATAATTGAATGTCTTTTTTACGGAAAGACCTCATTACTCTATCTCTTTGTGCTTGAGACAATTCTCCGTGAAGTGGTTCTGCACTGTAATTGTTTTTCATTAATTTCTCTGCAACCTCAGCAGTTTCTCTTCTGGTTCTACAGAAAATAACTCCATACATGTCTGGTTCAAAATCAATGATTCTTTTCAATCCATCAAATCTATCTCTATCGTTCACTCTAAAATATTGATGCTCGATATTTTTTGCTGTCGCATTTTTAGTTCCTACTGTAATTTCAATAGGATCTGTCATGTATTGTTTTGCAATTCTCACGACCTCTCTTGGCATTGTTGCAGAAAACAACCAAGTTTTTTTTGTATCTGGAGTATTACTCAAGATACCATCAATATCTTCTTTGAAACCCATGTTAAGCATTTCATCTGCTTCATCAAGAGCTACAAATTGAACTTGCGAAAGATCAACTCTTTTTCTCTTAATCATATCTACCAATCTTCCTGGAGTAGCCACAACTATTTGTGCTCCTCTATTCAATTGTCTAGTTTGAGTATCTATACTTGCTCCTCCATACACAGGAACAATATTTGCATTTCTAAAGTTTTTAGAATAGGAAACAAAATCTTTCGAAATTTGAATACATAATTCTCTCGTAGGACATATTACTAGTCCTTGAGTTTTTTTACTGTCAAAATCAATTTGATTTACCATTGGTAGACCAAAAGCAGCAGTTTTTCCTGTTCCCGTTTGGGCAAGACCTACTAAATCTTTGTTCTCAGTTAATAATTGTGGAATTGCTTCCTGTTGAATTGGTGAAGGTTCTGTAAAACCTAGAGATGCAACCGCATCCAGGACCTCTTGTTTGAGGCCTAGTTCTTCAAATGTCATAGACGTTTTTTTAATCAATTTATAATTATAAAAATTCCTTAAAAAAAAACTCTAACACGACATTACGACTTTTCAAGAAACCCTTATTTCTGCACAAAGGTAATTATAATTATTAACAATTTCGATAAATTTGTTAATTAACGAAATCACAACACTTTTTTGCACCTTTATAACCTATGGTTTTAACCTTTAATAAAGTTGTAGCCAAAGCTAAATTGCAATAAATTATAGCTGATTCCAAAATCAGTATCAGTGTTAGCCTTGGAAACGCTTCTAATGTATCTAATTTCAAGTCTTAAACCTCTTTCAAAGTCCAACATAGCTCCTGCTGATATTGATACATCTAGAGGTTTAAAATCGACACTGTAGTTTTCAATTTCATTGGTAGAAACTGTCTTTTGATCAAACGAAGTAACGGTAGAGGTTCTACTACCCTCATAACTTTCTGAGAGTTTAATTCCTATTAAAGGGCCTGCATATATTCCAAAGTAATTGTCACTCCCATAGCTACTAGATGTTTTCAAACGGGTATTAAATTTAAACAATAGAGGTATTTCGAAATAAGCTAATTTATTATATCCAAAGTCCTCTGTTTTTGAAGAAAAGTTAGTCGAATTAGCTTCAATAAGAGTATGAGCAGTATAATACCTGAAATCTGTTAATAATTCAGATTGGAAAATAAAAGTCTCAGAAATTGGTAGGTCTAAAAAAAAACCATAAACTGTTCCAAAACCAGAGGTTTTAGGTTTCACTATTCCTTCTGTATTTATTTTATAAGAAGGAAAAGTATTATTAACTCCTACTTTTATTCCAAATTTTAATTGTGAAAATGCTCCCAATGAAAACATTGAGAGTATTAAAAATACATATAAACTTTTATTCACTTTTATCATTTAGTAAATGCATTTATAAAAGTAAGAGAATCTGAAGATTCTTGTCTAAATATAATAAGTCCGAAAGATATATCGCTGTTATTCCAATTTGGATCTTTTGTCAATTCAAATTCCATACTTATTGTTTGTCCTAATTTAGCACCTCCAGAAGCAATTGTATAACCAAAGTTGTTAACCTCAGATGAAGTTACTGGTTTGGCTATATCTGAAACATACTTATGATGAACTGTATTTGCTCCAGCGGGATTTCCTGCTTGATTTCCTATAATCCCATCAACAATCATATAAGGAGCCATTAAATAATCTCCTTCTACATCTTGGAAGAACTTGGTAGTAGTAATTAAACTCACTTTATTTCCAGAAACAGAAAAATTATAATTTGAATTCGCAACTACGGGTGCATTATTATGATTCTCTACCAGATCTGTATCACTCCCTCCTTTTATAAAATTTGTAAAAAAAGTTGGAACCCCATTTCCAAGATCAAACAATGGACCTACTTCGTCAAAAAGTTCACTTCCTTTTGGTGAAACAAATGCATCTTTCCATGCCATAAATACTGCTTCTCCTTCAAAAATTGTTTCTAAATTTTCAAATGCAGGAAACCCCCAACTTCCGCAGGGTCCGCACCATGTAGCTGTTCTTTTTGCTATAACACTCATGTTTTGTTCAGCAACCACTAAGGATTGAGTATCTTCTTCTTTAGATGATTTTTTGCAGGAAAAAATCATTAATGCAGCAATAAGAAAAGGAATTAGAATATTTTTCATTGTTTTGTTTTTTTTTAAATATATAAAATGCAATTTATTATTTACACCTCTTATTCTACTTATTTATTGTTTTCTTCATGAAACTATGCTTTTTTTTCATGAACGATTCAAAATATATTATAAATCTTCGGAATTCTGCCTTAATCTCGACTATTTTTAATTACTTAGAATATTAATTCAAAAAAAAGAAACGATGGCCGCTTGTCAATTTTGCAAAAAGGAAATAACAATTAAAAACCAAAAGGCCAAGAAATTTTGCTCTACCAATTGTAGAGTAAAAGCTTACCAAAAAAGAAAGCGAATGAGCCCAACTATGACTTGTTACGTTTGTAAGGAAGGTGTTCTTACTTATAGAATAATGCTTAATAAGGCTCCTCAAATTAAATGTACTGCTTGCAATACAATTTGGAAAGCTGAATAATGGATTACTTCCAGCCCATCCTTCATTATAGCCTTCACTTATTATTTCCTGGCTTAATTGCTTTTGTTTTCTTTCGTGAAAAATGGAAACAAATTTATTTAATCTTTTTGGCTACCATGCTGGTAGATCTTGATCATTTATTAGCCAATCCTGTTTTTGACCCAGATAGATGTGGAATTAACTTCCATCCTCTTCACTCTTATTATGCCATTGGAGTTTATTTTCTTTTTTTAATCCCTAAGAAAACAAGAATTATTGCCATTGGATTGTTATTTCATATGGTAACAGACTGGCAGGATTGTTTTTGGATGGGTTAATTTTCTTATTCTTTCAAACTAGTTTTGAAACCTAATGTT
>CAJJDF010000049.1 GCA_905182785.1 uncultured Flavobacteriales bacterium | reverse complement strand
TTCAAGAAATTACGCAACAGTTGATCTCCACATTCTTTGTAATTTTGATGACCCTCTTTTTGAAAAATTGCATTCAATTCTGGTTTAGTCATTTTAAAATCAACTAACTCTAAGACTTTTAAAATATCATCATCTCTAAAACTGTGAGCAACTCTCAGTTTTTTCATTATGTCATTATTTGTAATCATAGTTGTCAGGAAAAAGTTGTTAGTAAGTAGTGATTTGTCAAAAGTATGAAATAAATCTCATCCTAGCCTTCCCTTAGGGAAGGAACTTGTGATTCTTTAAAAATACTGCGAATAACACGAAAATATAAAAACTAGTCACTATTGCCTAGTCATTAATCACACAAACTAATGTGCTTGCAACCAGTTATGTCCTGTGTTCATTTCTACATCCAAAGGTACTGCAATTTTCACAGCTCCCTCCATATTCTTTTTCACTAGTTGCTTCATCACCTCGACTTCACTTTTTTCTACATCAAAAACTAATTCATCATGTACTTGAAGTAACATCCTTGATTTTAATCCTTTTTCTTCCATTTCTTTCTGCACATTTATCATTGCAATTTTTATCACATCTGCTGCTGTTCCTTGTATAGGTGCGTTAATTGCATTTCGCTCTGCGTGACTTCTTACAATTGCATTGGCCGAATTTATGTCTTTTAAATTTCGCCTCCTTCCGAGTAAAGTTTCTACGTATCCTTTTTCTTTAGCAGTGACAACCACTTCCTCCATGTAAGATTTTATTTTTGGGTATTTATCAAAATAACTATCAATAATCTCTTTGGCTTCTTTTCTTGGAATAGACAACCTTTGTCCCAATCCAAATGCCGAAATACCATAGATAATCCCAAAGTTTACCATTTTGGCTTTGCTTCTCATTTCTCTTGAGACGTCTTCCATTGGCACATCAAAAACCTTAGAGGCTGTTGCAGTATGAATATCGTGACCCGAGTTAAATGCTTCTATCATTCCTTCGTCTCCACTTAATGCTGCAATAATTCTCAACTCTATTTGCGAATAATCTGCCGCTAATAAAGTATGATTTTCATCCCTTGGAATAAATGCTTTCCTTATCAATCTTCCTTTTTCTGTACGAATAGGAATATTTTGAAGATTTGGATTTACCGAACTTAATCTTCCTGTTGCTGCAACTGTCTGCATGTAACTTGTATGAATTCGTTTGGTCTTTTCATCAATCAATAATGGCAAAGCATCTACGTAAGTAGATTTCAATTTCTTTAAGGAACGGTATTCTAAGATTAATTCAAAAATATCGTGTTTACCCACCATTTTACTTAGAGTTTCTTCACTGGTAGAATATTGACCCGTTTTTGTTTTCTTTGCTTTTACATCAATGTCCATTTTCTCGAACAGAACTTCCCCCAATTGTTTGGGTGAATCTAAATTAAAGTCATCCACTCCAGCCATTTCCTTTATTGTAGTTTCCAATTTCACTAAGTCTACTCCTAGTTCAATAGAAAATTCTGCCAAAGCAGGAACGTCTAGATTTATTCCTTCTCTTTCCATTTTCTCTAAAACAGTGATTAACGGAGCTTCAATTTCTTTGTATAATTTATCTGTATCTGTTTCCGATAATTTTGGTTCGAATAATTGTTTTAATTGGAAAGTGATATCTGCATCTTCACACGCATAATCCGAAACTTGAGACGGCTCCAAATCTGCCATGTTTTTCTGATTCTTCCCTTTTTTACCAATTAAGGCTTCTATAGAAACTGGCTTATAACCCAAATAAGTCTCCGCTAATAAATTCATGTTATGCCTCATGTCTGGTTGAATCAAATAATGAGCAACCATAGTATCGAACAAGTTTCCTTTTATTTCTATTCCATAATTAAGGATAACTGCCAAATCATATTTCATGTTATGAGCAATCTTTTCAATGCCTTCGTTTTCGAAGAATCCTTTAAATTCTTGCGCAATTTCATTTGCTTCTTTCTTCTCTTTAGGAATTGAAACATAAAATGCTTCTCCTGCTTTGAATGAAAATGCAATCCCAACCAATTTAGCATTCAATGAGTCCAAGGAAGTGGTTTCGGTATCAAAACAAACTGATTTTTCATTCATCAATTTACCAATCAATTCAGTCCTTTTTTCCTTCGTATCTATTAATGAATAGTTAGTTTCTGTGTTTTCTAACGTTTTAAATTCTGTTGGAGTTTCTGGAATTTGTTCTGCATCTGTTGTTGGCACATTTACTGAGAACATATCTAACTGATCTCCAGTTTGTGTTTGTTGTATCTCTACTCCAAACACTCTTTTTGTAAGTGTCCTGAATTCCATCTCACTAAATAGTTCAACAACTTTGTCTTTGTTGGGAGGAGAAAGCTTCATTTTCTCTTCGTTAAATTCTACAGGAACATCCAGCACAATTGTTGCCAACATTTTGGACATTAATCCTTGTTCAGCAAAGTTGATTACATTTTCTTTTTGCTTGCCTTTTAATTCCTCTGCATTAGCAATTATGTTCTCCATAGAACCATACAGTCCAATTAGTTTTTTGGCAGCCACTGGACCAATTCCAGGGATTCCAGGGATATTATCTGCAGCATCACCCATCAATCCTAAAATATCAATCACCTGCTTTGGATCCTCTACTCCAAAAGCATCTTTTACCTCATCTACTCCCCAAACTTCTGCAGGCTTTCCTCCTCTTGGTGGCTTATGCATAAAAACTTTATCCGTAACCAATTGTGCAAAATCCTTATCAGGAGTCATCATGTAAGTCGTAAATCCAGCTTTTTCTGCCATTACAGAAAGTGTTCCAATTACATCATCTGCTTCAAACCCTTCTTTCATCAAGATTGGAATATTAAAAGCTTTTATCAATTCCATAATTACTGGAACTGAGGTTTTAATGTCCTCTGGCGTTTCCTGCCTGTTAGCTTTGTATTCGGCATATTCTTTGGAACGAAAAGTCTGTGCAGGATAATCAAAAACTACTGCTAAGTGAGTTGGCTTTTGGTTATTAATAATATCTAACATAGAATTAGTAAATCCTAACACTGCCGAAGTATTAAAACCTTTAGAATTTATTCTTGGATTTTTGATAAACGCATAATACGCTCTAAAAATCAAAGCGTAAGCATCTAATAAAAACAGTTTTTTCTCTTCCATATTAATCTCTATGTTTTTCAATCATTATTCCAATCTCAATAAATTCTTGAACCTCTAATTGTTCAGGTCTTTTACTAAAAATTTCTTCGTCTCTTATTTCGTCTGGCAAAATAGATTTTAAGGAATTACGCAAAGTTTTTCTTCTTTGGTTAAAGCCTAATTTCACTACTTGCTTAAATGTTCCAATTTCTATTGGTAGTTCTATCACAGAGTTCCTCGTCATTTTTATCACTCCAGATTGCACGTTTGGTGGTGGATCAAATGATTTTGGATCTACTGTAAATAAATACTCCATGTCGTAAAAAGCTTGAAGCAATACACTAATAATTCCGTAGTTTTTCTTGCCTGGCTTTGCCATAACTTTCTCCACTACTTCTTTCTGGAACATCCCAACAACATCTGAAACTAAACTTCTGTTGTCAAATATCTTAGTTAGAATTTGAGCAGAAATAAAATAAGGGAAGTTTCCTATAAGGCTAAACGGGTTATTGTCATTTAAAGTCCCTAAATCTAGTTTCAAAAAATTGAAATCTACTACATCAAGTTCTGGATAATTCTCTCGCAAATAAGTAATCGATTCTCCATCTACTTCTATCACAGAAAAAGGGTGTTCTTTTTTGATTAAATACTTAGTAATTGCACCCATTCCAGGTCCAACTTCCACAACTTTAGAAACACTTTCAAAATCATCTACCGTATTGGCAATGGATTTACACACATTTTCATCTTTCAAAAAATGTTGTCCCAAGTATTTTTTTGCCTCTACTTCTTTGTAATTACCTTTCATATAACGATAGTACTCATAATTCCATTTATCTACAAATAAAACCTCTTGTCCTTTAAATTTAATTAATCCAATTCAAAATTATACATTTGATTCAAAATTAGATAAGACTTAAGCCATAATCGGCAATATTAATTATTTATCAAAAATAAACAAATGAAGAAAATAACCTTATTAGTAGCCTGCTTAACAATGATAGGCTCAAATTTTGCTCAAAAGAACAAAATTGAATTTAAAGAATTTGACCTAGAGAATGGTCTACACGTAATTCTACACCAAGATAACTCTACGCCTATTGTAGCTGTTAGTGTATTGTACCATGTTGGTTCCAAAAATGAAGTAACTGGAAAAACAGGATACGCTCACTTTTTTGAACATTTAATGTTTGAAGAATCTGAAAACATTGCAAGAGATGAATATGCTAAAATTGTTCAATCTGTAGGAGGAACAATTAATGCTTATACGTCAAGTGATAAAACTTATTACCATTGTGTGTTACCTTCTAATCAATTGGAATTAGGAATATGGATGGAAAGTGAGAGAATGCTGAATGCAAAAATTACTCAAGCAGGTGTAGATAACCAAAGAGAAGTCGTGAAAGAAGAAAAAAGAACTTCTGACAATAGACCTTATTCTAGTTGGTACCCAGAGATTGCAAAAAGAATGTATAAAGGAACAAACTACGAATGGACTCCAATTGGTTCTTTTGATGATTTGAATGCAGCTTCTATCGCAGATTTTCAAGCATTTTACGATCAGTATTATGTGCCAAACAATGCAACTTTAGTTCTTACAGGTGACATTAATATGAAAGATGCTAAAAAATACATCACTAAGTATTTTTCTAGTATTCCTAAAGGAGTAACTGCAATTGCAAGACCAGTTGTGCCAAATGCATTATTAACAACACCAATAGTTGATTCTGTTTATGATAACATTCAACTGAAAGCAGTTTTTCAAGCTTACAAAGTGCCAAAACAAGGAACTAAAGATGCTTATGCTTTAGACATGTTATCTACCTTATTATCTAACGGAAAAAGTTCTAGATTAAACGTAGCTCTTAAAGAAGACAAACAAATGGCTGTGCAAGTAGCTGGTTTTTCTATGAGTTTTGAAAGTGGAGGATTCTTTGCAACTTTAGGATTTCCAAATCAAGGTTACACTGCATCAGATGTTAGAGTAGCAATCGTAAAAGAAATTGAAAAAGTACAAACTGAATTAATCACTGAAAAGGAATTTCAAAAAATTCAAAACATTACGGAAAACAACTTTGTAGGAAGTAATTCAAAAATGGCTGGAATTGCAGAAAGTCTTGCCGATTACCACATGATGTTTGGAAGTGCTGACTTAATTAATACTGAATTAGAAAAATACAAAGCAGTAACAAGAGAAGATATTATGAGAGTGTCTAAAACATATTTAGTTCAATCAAATAGTGTTACCCTTTATTACCTTCCAAAGAAATAAATTCTCATTTAAACCAATTTTAAAATTAAGACTATGAAAAATATAATTATAACCGCACTTGCTATTTTTACTTTGGGAGCATGTAGCACAACTTCTACTCCACTGGATAGAAGTATTAGACCTAGCGCATCAGAAGCTAAAGCATTACAAATAGGAGACCACAAAGAATTTACATTGAAAAATGGGATGAAAGTATTTGTGATAGAAAACAATAAACTACCAACCGTTTCTTTCAACTTATCGTATGACATTGACCCAATTGTAGAAGGGGACAAAGCTGGATACACTTCTATGGTAGGAGACTTAATGGAAGCTGGGACAAAGAACAGAACAAAAGAAGAGCTAAACGAAGAAGTAGATTTTATGGGTGCAAACATGGGAGTATATAGCTCTGGTGCTTTCACTTCTGGTTTATCAAAATACAATGATAAACTAATGGATATTCTTGCAGACGTAACCCTAAACCCTGTTTTTCCTGAAGATGAATTGGGTAAAAAAGTAAACGAAGCAGTGGAAGGGTTAAAATCTAGTTCTACCAATGCTGATGCAATCATGGGAAATGTTAAATCTCTTGTTTTGTACGGAAAAGGACATCCTTACGGAGAGTTTATGACCGAAGTAGCTCTAAAGAATATTACATTGGAAGATTGCAAAGAGTATTACAATACTTATTTCAAACCAAACAATGCACTGCTTACAATTGTAGGAGATATTACTAAAGAAGATGCAGAGAAATTAGTAACTAAATATTTTGGAGAGTGGAAAAAAGGAGACGTTCCAACTCATTCTTATTCAACACCAGCTTCACCTGAAAAAACTCAAGTTTATGTAGTAAATAAAGAAGGGGCTGTTCAATCAAACATTCAAATTAGTAACCTAGCTGAAATTAAACTAGGAGATCAAGATTATGAAGCTGCACAGGTTTTTAACCAAATATTTGGAAGTGGATTTGCTGGAAGATTATTCCAAAACTTAAGAGAAGATAAAGAATATACTTACGGAGCGTATGGAGGAATTAGAGCCAACAAATTAATTGGAAACTTCTCTTCTTCTGCCAAAGTAAGAAACGAAGTAACAGATAGTGCAATAGATCAGTTCATGTATGAAATAAATAGAATAAGAACTGAAAATGTAAGTGCAGAGGAATTACAAAATGCTAAAAACTACATTGCAGGAACATTTGCTCAAGCCCTTGAAAGCGCTAGAACAATTGCAAGGTTTGCAGCAAACATTGACGATTACAAATTGGACCAAGATTATTTCAAAAACTACTTGAAAAGAATTGATGCTGTAACAGTTGAAGACATTAAAAGAGTTTCTAACAAATATATGAAGCCAGAAAACATGAGTATTATTGTTGTAGGTGAAGCAAGTGAAATTGGAGAAAAACTAGCTCGTTTTGGTAATTTAAACTACTTAGATATTGAAGGAAATAAAGTGTCAGCTCCAAAGAAAGCTGAAACGGTAGCTGCAGGTGTAACTGTAGAAACTGTTATTGCAAACTACATTAAAGCTTTAGGAGGAGAATCAAACATTGCAGGAATTAAAACAATGAAAGGTGAATACTCTACAAAAATGCAGGGAATGGATATCTTAATGACTAACTATTTTGCAGCACCAAACAAAACAAAATCTGAAATCAAAGTAGTTCAAATGAACATGGTGGTTCAAGAAATGATATTTGATGGGAATAAAGGAAAAATGCTTGCACAAGGTAAAAATGTACCAGTACCAGAAGGAAAAGACCAAGATACTAAAGTTGATAGTTACATGATTCCAGAGTTAGCTTATGAAGAATTAAACGTGAAAACGAAATTAATTGGAAGTAAAATGGTGAATGGAAGCAGTGCTTACGAAGTAGAAACTACATATCCTTCAGGAAAAGTAAAATCTGTATTTTATGATGCAACAACAAACTTAAAAGTAAAAGAAACTTCTGTTGAGAAATCTCCACAAGGTGAAGTGAATGTTGTCCAAGAATTTTCTGACTACAAGAAAGTAAACAATGTAATGATTCCTCATATGATGAAAGGAAGTCAAGGTCCACAAAAAATGGAATTCAAATTAGATAAAGTTGAAATAAACAAACCAATTTCTGACGATACTTTTAAATTATAAAAAGTTAATTATAAAATAATTAAAAGCCGACTAATTAAAATTAGTCGGCTTTTTTTATGTTAAAATATTTTGTAATTTCAAGAATAAAATAATTTACAATCATGCTTCAAAACCTAGACCTTCAAAAAATAATATTTCTTGATATAGAAACAGTTCCTTTGGAATACAATTTTAAAGATTTACCCAAAAAGACTATAGATCTTTGGGATAAAAAGACGAAATACATTCAAAAATACCAGGAAATTAATGCCGAAGAAGCCTATAGTAAGTCAGGGATTTATGCTGAATTCGCTAAGATTGTTTGTATATCTGCAGGTTATATTACGAAAGAAGGAAAAAAATTGAAGTTGAGAGTGAAATCATTTTATGGAGATAACGAAAAAGAAATTTTGACTGGTTTTCACTCACTTTTGAATAAAACACTTAAGGAAAATTACATGCTTTGTGCCCACAATGGAAAAGAGTTTGATTTTCCGTTTCTTGGAAGAAGGACTTTAATAAATGGTCTAAAATTGCCAAGTCAATTAGATATTGCAGGAAAAAAACCATGGGAGATACTTCATCTAGACACCATGGAATTATGGAAATTTGGAGATTACAAGCACTATACTTCTCTAGAGTTATTAGCTCATGTTTTTAATATTCCTTCACCCAAACAAGATTTGGATGGTTCTATGGTTGCAAAAACCTATTACGAAGACAAAGATTTAGAACGAATAAAAGAATATTGCCAGAATGATGTGTTAACAATTGCTCAACTTTTACTGAGATACAAAGGGGAAAAAATAATTGAGGATAAAGACATTGAAATTATTGAATAAATCATACGGCAATAGTTGAATATTACTCGTAAATTCGTAGAAATAAATTCGCAAATTATGAGTTTTTGGAAAAGGATTAGAGTGTATGCAATTGGGTTTGGATTGGGATTAGTAATGACTTCTTATTTCTTTGGAGACAGAGGAGGATGTAACATTTTACCAGGAAATGATGTAAAGAAAAACATCATGACTACTAAGTTTAATACCAGTAATTACATAGATTGCAAGTTAGTTTGTAATGATTTTACTGCTGAATCTATTGTTGAGATAATTACCGAAGGAGCTGTTTATTTCAAGGAAAGTAATGTGCAATCTAACCCCAGAGAATATGTGTTGAAACTAAAAGGCAAAAAGTTAGTTTTTGCTGTTGATCCAGCTCATTATGATCCAACCTATTTTATGGATGATTTTGAAAATGAATGCCCACAATGTGATTCACTTTCTAAAGAATTGAATAGAAATATCAAATTACCCTTCAAAAAGAAATGATAAAATGTGTTAAAACTGTGTAATTATCACAGCCATAACTTTCATACCTCAAAAATTCTTATCATTTTCGCATATTATAAACAGAAATGTCTAAACAAAACTCAAATACAGCCAATACACCTAGCCATGTAGCTATAATTATGGATGGAAATGGAAGATGGGCAAACAACCATGGAAAAGATCGTTTGCACGGTCATAACAGTGGAGTGAATTCTGTAAGAGAAGTACTTAAAGCAGCTCAGAAAAACAATATAGATTATTTAACTCTTTATACTTTTTCTACAGAAAATTGGAACAGACCTAAAGAAGAAGTAGATGGATTAATGAATTTATTTGCAAAAACCATTGCAAATGAAATTGAAGAATTACATCAAAACGAAGTTAAAATTAACTTTATTGGTAACACCAATCTTTTACCAGAGTTTGCTAGAGAAGCCTTAATCTCAGCTGCAAAATACACAGAAAAAAATGCAGGAATAGTTCTTACTTTGGCACTGAGTTATAGTTCTAGATGGGAAATTCTTGAAGCAACAAAACAAATTGCTAAAGAAGTAAAAAGTGGAAATTTGAAACCTGAAGACATAACTGAAGAGCTTTTTAGTAGCAAACTTACTACAGCAGACATTCCTGACCCAGAATTAATCATAAGAACAAGTGGAGAATATAGAATCAGCAACTTTTTGCTATGGCAAATAGCTTACTCCGAATTTTATTTTACCGATACACTATGGCCTGATTTTACCGAAGAAGAATTTAATAAAGCAATAGGCTCATTTCAAAACAGAGAACGTAGGTTTGGAAAAACTGGTTCTCAAATTAAGTAAGTTGCTAAATAATACAACTAATAAATTATATGAAATTAATTTTTAAAATACTCTTTTTATCAATCTTTATGGTTGCAGAAGTTCATGCTCAAGACTTTACATTTTCGTCTTCTGAAATTGATTATGCTAGTCCAAAAAAATATGAAATTGGAGGTATCACAGTAGAAGGTGCAGTGATTACTGACGTAGAAAGAATTATTTCATTCTCTGGATTGAGAAGAGGTAAAGAAATTACCATTCCTGGAAGTGATATTTCATCTGCAATAAAAAGACTGTGGGATGTAAATAACTATTCTGACATTAACATCTACGCAGAAAAAATTACAGGAAATACAATCTTTTTAAAAATATCTCTAAAAGAGAGAAACAGAATGGCTAGGTACCAACTGAAAGGAATTACAAATTCACAAGCAAAATCACTGAAAGAAAATCTTGATTTATACAGTGGAAAATTAATAACAGAGAGTTTATTGGACAACACAAAATTTGTGTGTAAAGATTATTTTGTAGAAAAAGGATATTTGAATGCAAAAGTAACTATTACTAGTTTTCCTGATACTTCGGTGAATAATGCACAAATATTAGTTATTAATATTGACAAAGGAAAAAGGGTAAAGATTAATAAAATAACGATTGATGGAAACAATGCAATTGAAAAAACTAAATTCCCATTAAGCTTAATTAAAAAAGAAGCTCCTGTACTTTCTGATGCAAAAATAAAAAAATCGCTTAAAGAAACTAAAGAAAGAAGATGGTGGAGGTTCTGGAAAAGATCAAAATTCATAGAAGATAGTTATGAAGGTGAAAAGCAAACAATTATTGCTAAATACAATTCAAAATCTTTTAGAGATGCAGCCATAACTTTTGACACTGTCTATACTAATGATCCATATACGATAAACGTTGATATAAAAATTAAAGAGGGAAATAAATACTACTTCCGAGACATAAATTGGGTAGGAAATACTAAATACCGTAATGGACAATTAGATTCTATTCTTGGAATAAGTAAGGGAGATGAATACAATAAAATGAAACTAGAGTCTAAGCTTTTCATGAGTCAAACAGAACTAGATGTAAGTTCTTTATATATGGATCAAGGACATTTATTTTTTCAAGTAACTCCTATCGAAAAAACAGTTGAAAATGATTCGATTGATATTGATATCATCATATATGAAGGGAAAATTG
The DNA here is from genome assembly GCA_905182785.1 of uncultured Flavobacteriales bacterium. GTDB lineage: Bacteria > Bacteroidota > Bacteroidia > Flavobacteriales_D > CAJJDF01 > CAJJDF01. The sequence goes on along the minus strand of CAJJDF010000049.1, from coordinate 35,395 downwards.
CAAGAATTGGAAAAATCATTATAAACGGAAATACAAAAACAAATGACCACGTTATTAGGCGTGAATTGAAAACTAAACCTGGAATGATATTTAGTAGAGCAGATATTATTCGTTCACAAAGAGAGTTGAGTAACTTAGGTTATTTTGATCCTGAGAGAATGGGGGTAAATCCAATGCCAAACCCAGCAGACGGAACAGTAGATATTGAATATACAGTAGCAGAAAAGCCGTCCGATCAAATAGAATTATCTGGAGGATGGGGAGGAAATCAATTTGTAGGTTCGTTGGGACTATCATTTACTAATTTCTCTATTAATAACTTTTTCAAAAAAGAATCGTGGTCACCATTACCAACTGGAGATGGACAAAGATTAAGTTTGAGAGGGTCTGCCAATGTCTTTTTTCAATCCTTAAGTTTATCATTTACTGAACCTTGGTTGGGAGGAAAAAAACCAACTTCATTTAGTTTTAATGCCTACTACTCTTTACAAAAACTAGATCAAACAAAAAGAAATGACCCTAACACAAGAATTTTTGATGTTTTTGGTACTGCAATTGGAATTGGAACAAGGCTTAAAAAACCAGATGATTTCTTTACTTTTTACGGAGAATTGGGCTATGAATACTACACGCTTAGAAATTACAACTTAGTAGATGACTTTTCTAATGGGTTTGCAAATAACTTAAGTTTAAAATTTTCTATTTCAAGGAACTCAGTAGATCAACCAATTTATCCAAGAAGTGGTTCAGAAATGACTTTATCATTCAAAACTACTGCTCCTTATTCTATGTTTGATGGCAGAGATGACTACAGTGATTTAACAAATCAAGAAAAATTCAAATGGATTGAATACAATAAAATTAAATTTATTACTAAATGGTATACGCCTTTATCTAAAGATAAAAAATTAGTACTTCACTCAAGTATTGGTTTTGGATTCTTGAATCCTTGGAGCAAAGCAAAAGGAGTTTCTCCGTTCGAGAGATTTTATTACGGAGGAAGTGGTCTTACAGGATTTAGATTGGCAGGAAGAGAATACATTGCATTGAGAGGATATGAAGATAATTCAATTTCATCTACAGAGGGTGATGCGCTTATTACTAAATATAAAGTTGAGCTGAGATACCCAATTTCACTTAACCCTAGCGCTACAGTTTTTGCAATGCTATTTGGAGAAGCAGGAAATTCTTGGAACAGTTACCAAGACTACAACCCATTCGAGGTAAAAAAATCTGTGGGAGTTGGGCTTAGACTATTTTTACCAATGTTTGGACTTATTGGATTAGATTACGGATGGGGGTTAGACCCATTAACCCAAAACAATTCTGGATATAGACCAGCCTTACATAGCCCTGGTAATTTTAAGCCACAAGGGCAGTTTCACTTTACGATTGGCATGAATATTGGAGAGTTGTAATCAAATGAATAAAGCCGCTTTAATAATAGTTTCATTTATTTAATATTAAACCCTAAATTTGTAATCGTTCAAAATACAAAACACTATGAAAAAGATAATTTTAACTTTGGCAATTGCCTTATTTTCAGTAGCTACTTTTGCACAAAAATATGCTTACGTAGATACTGACTATATTTTGAAAAATATTCCAGAATACATTACAGCACAAAAAAATTTAGACGATTTATCAGAAAAATGGGAAGCTGATGTTGAAAGTAAAAAAAGGGTAATCAATAAAAAATACCAACAATATCAAGCAGAAGAATTATTACTTCCAGAAGATATGAAGAAGAAAAAAAGAGAAGAAATTTTTTCTTTGGAAAATGGTTTGTCAAAATTTCAACAAGATAAATTTGGAGTAGAAGGTGAATTATTTCAAAAGAGAAAAGAATTAATCGAACCCATTCAAAACAAAGTATACAATGCTGTAAAGGAATTGGCTTCTGTAGGAAATTACTCTTTCATATTTGATAAAGCAAATCAGAGTAATATTTTATATGCAGACTCTAAATTGGATAAAAGCCAAAGAATACTTAAGAACTTAGGATACAAATAAAAACCAACTAACAATAAATAATACAATTAATACAATGAAAAAATTAATAGCAATATTAGCAGTAGCTCTTTTAGGATTTACAAGTGCCGCAAATGCTCAAAAATACGGACACATAAACGCTCAAGAATTACTAATAGCAGTTCCTGGATACGAAGACTCTAACAAAGAAATGGAGAGATATAGAGATAGTAAAATAAGTGAATTAAAAGACATTAAAACTACTGTACAAAAAAGATATACTGAGTACTTAGGTACAAAAGAAACTCTTTCTAAAACAATTCAAGGTTCAAGAGAAAAGGAAATTACTGAATTACAAAATGCAGCAATTGAATTTGAGCAAGGTTTACAAGCTAAAATCCAAGCAAAACAACAAGAATTGATGGGACCCCTTTTAAACCAATTGCAAGATGCAATTAAAGTAGTAGGGAAAGATAACGGATATTCTTACATATTTGACATCACTCAAGGAACTGTAGTTTACTTTGACGGAGGGAATGATGTTACTCCATTAGTAATTGCTGAACTTAAAAAAGTAGTAACTCCTACTCCAATAAAATAAAAAATAACATTTTATCAAAAACCTCTCATCCAAAAGGATAAGAGGTTTTTTTTTGCTTAAATTTGAGTCTAATATAAAACCAAAATGTCTAACTCATTTCTATCTACTTCTATAGAATACCTGAAAGGGGTTGGGCCAAAGCGTGCAGATATTTTAAAGAAAGAATTGAGGATTTTTACCTACGATCATCTAATCAATCATTTTCCTTTTCGATACATTGATAGATCTAAAATCCATAAAATTAAAGATGTGAATTCTTCGGAAATTCACATCCAATTGAGAGGAAAAATAACCCGAGTATCTGAAACTGGAGTAAAACAAGGCAAAAGACTTATAGCCTACTTACAAGATGATACGGGTGAAATGCAACTTATTTGGTTTAAAGGAGCAAAATGGGTAAAACCCAAACTAATAATAGGAAAGGAATTTATCGTTTTTGGTAAACCCACTCAATTCAACAATTCATTTAATCTGGTTCATCCAGATTTTGAAGAGAAGCCAAAAGAAAATGAACAAGTAGCTGCCTTACAACCAGTATATAATTCATCTGAAAAAGCAAACGCAACTGGATTGAACTCCAAAGGAATTGAAAAACTAACCAAAACTATTACTCCCTTACTCAGGCAACAAATTCCCGAAACTCTTTCGGTCGCTTTGATCAAGGAATTGAAATTAATGCCTAGAGAATTAGCTTATCAGCAAATTCATCATCCTACCAATCCTGAGTTATTAAAAAAAGCAATCTTCAGATTGAAGTTTGATGAGTTCTTCTTTCTTCAAATGAGAATACTGAAACAAAAGGTAGTCCAAGAAAAGAAACTGAAAGGGTTTGTGTTTGAAAAAGTAGGAGAAAGTTTCAATTCCTTTTACACAAAAAATTTACCTTTTGAATTAACTAATGCTCAAAAAAGAGTAGTCAAAGAAATTAGAAATAATGTAGGAAGTGGAAAACACATGAATCGCTTGTTGCAAGGGGATGTAGGAAGTGGAAAAACCTTAGTTGGTTTACTGGCTATGCTTTTGGCAAAAGACAATGGATACCAATCTTTAATGATGGCTCCTACCGAAATTTTGGCAACTCAGCATTTCACCTCCATCTCCAAATATTTGGAAAATACTGGAGTTACAATTTTACTACTAACCGGTTCTACAAAAGTAGCTCAAAGAAGAATTATTCACGCTCAATTATTATCAGGTGAACTAGACATTCTTATTGGAACCCATGCACTACTCGAAGACATTGTACAATTCAAAAACTTAGGATTATCAATCATAGATGAGCAACATAGGTTTGGAGTAAAACAAAGATCTAAACTATGGCAAAAAAACACCATTCCTCCTCATATTCTTGTAATGACAGCCACTCCAATCCCACGAACTCTTGCCATGACAGTTTATGGAGATTTGGATATCTCAGTAATAGATGAACTGCCACCAGGAAGAAAAGAAGTCACTACGATTCATAAATTTGACAAAGATAGATTGTATGTTTTCAATTTTATGGAGAAACAAATTGCTGAAGGAAGACAGGTTTATGTCGTTTATCCATTAATTGAAGAATCCGAACATTTGGATTTTAAAGATTTGATGGATGGCTATGAAAGTATGGCAAGAAGATTCCCTTTACCTCAATACAAATTGAGTATTGTACATGGGAAAATGAAAGCCAAAGACAAGGAGTACGAGATGCAACAATTTGTAAAAGGAATTACTCAAATTATGGTTGCAACTACGGTAATAGAAGTAGGTGTAAATGTTCCCAATGCAACAGTAATGGTAATTGAAAGCGCCAATAAATTTGGATTATCTCAATTACACCAACTTCGTGGACGAGTAGGAAGAGGATCAGACAAATCGTATTGTGTGCTAATGACGGATTACAAATTATCGCCTACAGCAAAAACAAGGATAGAAACCATGGTGAGAACCACAGATGGTTTTGAAATTGCTGAGGAGGATTTGAAACTGAGAGGCCCTGGAGATATTATGGGAACTCAACAAAGTGGTGTTTTAGACCTTAAGCTTGGTGATTTGATAAAGGATAACAAAATAGTAGTTGCGGCAAGAAACTATGCTTCAGAGCTTCTTAAAAAAGATCCTGAACTTACTTTGCAAGAACATTACCTTGTCAGACAAAGGTTAGCTGAGTTGATAAAGAAAAAACCTAATTGGGGGAGGATTTCGTAGGAAGTAGGTCTAACAAATTTTATGTATTAAAGAATTAAATTAATTGAGTGAAAATCAATTATTGAACCTTCATCAAAAAACATCTTATCTCTTTAGTATCTGTAATTCGTAGAGCAGTTGTCCTAAACAAAAAAGCCATTCTTTTCAGAATGGCTTTTAAACTTAATGTATTCAAGTATTAGTGTGCAACTTCACCTTCTTTCAAGGGAACATTTTGCGGCACAAAATCTTCTTCGTGGTCTGGGTTACTATAATCGTAAGGCCATCTGTGTACTATTGGTAAATCTCCTGGCCAGTTTCCATGACCAGGGTTAACTGGTGTTGTCCATTCCAATGTATTCGATTTCCATGGATTTTGCGTAGTTTTTCTTCCTGCATAAATACTATAGAAGAAATTGAAAAAGAAAATCAATTGAGCTAGTCCTCCTATTATTGCAAAGATTGTAATCACCTCATTCAAATCTTGAACGTGATCTAAGAATGCAAACTCTGTGTTAGAATAATACCTTCTTGGTGCTCCTGCCAATCCAACAAAGTGCATTGGGAAGAATACACCGTATCCTCCAATTAAGGTAGCCCAAAAGTGAGCATAACCTAATTTCTTGTTCATCATCTTACCATACATTTTTGGGAACCAGTGATACACACCAGCAAACATTCCAAAAATAGCCGATAATCCCATTACAATATGGAAGTGAGCTACAACAAAATAAGTATCGTGAACTGGAATATCAAGGGTTGCATCTGCAAGAATAATTCCTGTTAATCCCCCTGTAATAAATGTGGATACCAATCCAATTGAAAACAACATAGCTGGAGTATAACGGATATTACCTCTCCATAATGTTGTAATGTAGTTAAATGCTTTTACAGCAGATGGTATTGCAATCAGTAAAGTTGTGAATACAAATATTCCTCCAATAAATGGATTCATTCCTGTAATAAACATATGGTGACCCCAAACGATAAATGACAAGAAACCAATTGCTAAAATTGAGCCAATCATTGCTCTGTAACCAAAAATTGGTTTTCTAGAGTTTGTCGATACAATCTCAGATGTAATTCCTAAAGCTGGTAAAAGTACAATGTATACTTCTGGGTGACCTAAGAACCAAAATAAATGTTGGTAAAGTATTGGTGAACCTCCAGATGCATCTAATGCTTCACCTCCAATAAAGATATCAGACAAATAGAAACTTGTTCCAAATGTTTTATCCATTAATAACAGCAATACTGCTGAGACTAATACTGGGAAAGAAAGAACTCCTAAAATAGCTGTTACAAAGAATGCCCACATTGTAAGTGGCAATCTTGTCATTTTCATTCCAATCGTTCTTAAGTTGATAATTGTAACAATGTAATTTAGTGCTCCCAATAAAGAAGAGGCAATAAACAAAGTCATACTCAATAACCACAATGTCATTCCTAATCCAGAACCTGGTATAGCTTGCTCCAAAATACTTAATGGAGGATAAACTGTCCATCCTGATGCTGCCGGACCATTTTCTATAACTAAAGAAAAAAGCATGATTGAACTTGATAATGCAAAGAACCAAAAAGATAACATATTCAAGAAGCCTGAAGCCATATCTCTTGCTCCTACTTGTAGCGGAATAAGTAAATTACTAAACGTACCACTCAATCCTCCTGTCAATACAAAAAACACCATAATAGTTCCATGTATCGTTACAATTGCTAAGTATCTGTCTGGTTTTAATAATCCATCAGTTCCTAAATAACTGTCTCCTAAAAAGAATTTCATTGCTTCAAACTCTTCATTTGGCCAAGCAATTTGTAGTCTAAATAGTACGGATAAAATTACTGCAACAACTCCCATTAACATTGCTGTTAATAAAAATTGCTTAGATATCATCTTGTGGTCCTGACTAAATAAATATTTAGTTATGAAACTTTCGTGGTGGTGATGTCCTTCTTCGTGTGTGTGTTCTGCCATTTCTATCTTTATAAAACGTTATAATATAAATTAAATATTCTTAGTCTGCTGCTACTTCTTGTATAACAATTACCTCTTTTATTGTTGAATCAGTTATTTCCTCTGGCTCTAAAAGACCTGCTAACTGAGCAAAGGTTTTTGATTCTTTTTGTTTTGCATACCAAATATCAAATTCTGCTTGTGTATCAACAACTACAATATTCATTTGCATGTTGTAGTGTGATGCTCCGCAAATTTTGTTACACAATAATAAATAATTAAAGTCTACTTCTTCTCTTCCTTCAGCTGCTCTTTTTTCATTCGTTTTCTTGTACTGAGCAATAACTTCCGGATTCTCTCTCATTTCTGCTGTAGAAATTGTTGGCTTAAATGAAAGTCTTGTTGTCATACCAGGAACACAATTCATTTGTGCTCTAAAGTGTGGAAATAATGCAGAATGAATTACATCCCTCGATCTAAATTTAAACTCATAAACTTCTCCTTTTACTAAATAAAGTTCCTTAACAATTACGTCATCATTTGCTGCTGAATCAGTTTGTGGAGTTTGAACTTTTCTCAAAGGAGTTAATCTTATTAATTGACGATTAAGCCTTTCTAATTTAAATTTCATTTCAGATAACTTCGCGTCTGGAATTAAATCTCCTTCTTCAGAAATTGTCTTTTCTAACTTAGCAATATCAGCTTTCCATGCCAATTCTTTTGCATCAATCAAATCAGAAGTCACAACACCTAATGGGTTATTTGTTTCAATGACTTTAAAGTTAGAATTTCCTAATGTATTATCTTCTCCAGAGTATCTTACCGTCCAGTCAAATTGCTTTGCATATATCTCAATTACTTGAGCATTTTCTGGCATTGCCGTAATCTTATTCCAAACCATTAATCCTGCAATAATAATACCTGCTAATGTTACAGCTGGAATAACTGTCCAAAGTAACTCTAGTTTTGTAGAATGTGAGAAGAAAACTGCTTTCCTACCTTTCTTTTGGTGATATTTTATTGCAAAAACAAATAAAAGTGTTTGAGTTAAATAATAAACTATGATTAATATAATCCAGTTGACATCATACAAATAATCTATTTCTACTCCATGTTCAGAGGCTGAGGGCCCAAGGCCCGGACGAGCACCATAAACAATAAATAAATAAGTGGAGGAAATCATTAATGCCAAATAAAACACCAATAACATTCCTGCATTAAATTTAGTTTCACCCTCTGTTACATCAGCTTCATCCTTATTTCTCAATCTTGATGAATGCTCATATACTTTCATCAACTGAGCTGCAGTGATGATTACCAATACTATTACTATAATTATTAAAAACTTCATTTCTCTTTAATTTAATCTTCCTCTAAAAAATAATTTATTTCCTTTTTCTTCTTTTCTACTATGTATCGTGGTGTAAGTTTTCATCCAAGTAAGGATGATTCGTAACTAATAGTGGGGCTTTTGAAAGTGTTCTTAAAACTACAAATATAAACATCCCTAAAAATGCTATAAACATTCCTACTTCAAGGAAGCCAATTGCCCAATGGTCAAATACTGAACCTGGCATTACCATAATAAATACATCTACCCAGTGGAAGACAAATAATATAGATCCAATAATTAGAATAGTTATTTTACTTCTTTTTGCTTCTCTAGACATCAATAGTACAATTGGGATTACGAAGTTAACTGCAACAGTTGTCCATAATATCCATTTGTAATTACCAAATCTATCTAAGTAATAAGTAACTTCTTCAGGTATATCTGCATACCAAATCAACATAAATTGAGAGAAGAATAAGTACGTCCACAAAAAACTAATTGCAAACATCCATTTCCCCATATCGTGTATGTGAGATTCATTGATGAATTTAACATATCCTTGTGCTTTCAACCAAAATACTAGTAATAAGATAAAGATAGTAGCAGAAACCCAAATCCCTGAGAATACTAACCAGCCAAATAAAGTACTAAACCAGTGTGTATCGATAGACATAATCCAATGCCAAGACATTACTGAAGATAAGTAACCAAACAACACTAGGAAAAATGCTCCTTTAGCAAAATTTTTCATGTGTATTTTTGTTCCACCTTCCAGGTCTTCTTGTAAAGATCTTTTTCTAAATCCTCTAGCAAATAATAAAAAGACAGAAAAGTAAATTACATTCATCATCCAAAAGAACCATTGCGATAAGAACGGCTGTTTGTTTGCAATAATTGGATCAAAATGTGCATTTCCTGGGTCCATTACTGCGGGGTCCATCCAATGCCAAATGTGATTCCAATGCATTGAACCTGCAAAGAAAACAAAGATTAAAAAGATTGCTCCTACAGGAAGCCAACCAATAATTGCTTCTAAAATTCTTTTGTAAACAACACCCCATCCCGATTCAGTTGCATACTGTAAAGCAATAAAGAATAAAGCTCCAAGTCCTATTCCGAAGAAAAAGAAGGCATTAACTAATAAGTTTGACCAAGATCTTGCATGACCTGTATCAGGAAAAGTTCCTTGTTCGTGAACAATATGTTCAAGAGTTTCCATTGGTGAATGTGCAACTCCTCCATGAGCTCCATGTGAATCTTCTACATGTCCGTCTTCTTCAACCCCATGAGTACCTCCTTCATCATGACCATGAGAACCTTTGGTTTCCTTAACGTGAGGTGTTAATAACATCTTGAATTCAAACTCATCATGATGAGTTGATTCTCCATGAACTTCTGTTCCATGATGTAAAGTCATGTCTACAAAATCAACAGTAATTCCTTGCTCAGAAGCTGCTGTTTTTACTCTATCAATGAATGCTTCCTTTGTAAAAGGTAATTCATTGTAATATTCTACCAAAAGAGATTCTGTACCATCTTCAGTATTTGCTAATTCTGAATACATGTGATTCTTCTCAGTTGAAAACCCAATAATAAACATAGCTAAACCTGCGGCTATGATAATAAATAGATTCCTTTTTATTTTACTTGTAAATTGAAAATTCATAGTTTTAATTTTCCACAATTATTTGATTGTTACTTAACTTCTTCTTTTAGTGACCTGCTAACGTTTCTGGTAATAATTCTACAGTTGATCCTGTACCAATAATATCAGTTACTTTCTCCATTTCTAATGTTTTCAATGCATCTGGTATAACCACTCCACCACTCATAGACTTAATGTAAGAAATAACTTGCCATCTTTCTTTTTGATTCAATTGAGAAGCATGTGATCCCATATCTCCTTTACCATAAGTAATAGAGTAAAACATTTGACCTTCCGCTTTAGTAAATGCATTTGATGGAGGAACGATAAGTCCTTTCTCTGCAATTATACCATCTCCTGCTCCTTTTTCTCCGTGACAATGATCACAAAAAGTAGTGTATAATTGTTTTCCATGCTCTACATTAGATTCAAACATTCTCATAGGATTTACATCCAAAGCAGATGCATCATAATCTTCATCACTGTATTCTAAACTCATAGCACTGTGTGTAACTATCATTGCTTTAGAAGGTAATCTTTTATATGGCATTGAATAAGCTGGGTCAGCATTTGCACCTTGAAATGGAATAGTTCCCATTGGTGGTAATTTTGCAGACTGAGTGTTCTTAATAGAATCGTTTGATTTCCATGATCTAACCTCTCCATAATCTACATAAGCTTCTTGAGCAGGCGAACGGTACATGTCTGGCATGTATTCGTAACCAAAAGAGTTTTCATTCTTAACACAAGAAGAAAAAACTACGGTTAATGCTATTCCTGCAGCTATTTTATGTATGTAATTAATATTCATAGTAGTATTTTATCTAATTAGATACTGGTTTAAACTGTTTTCTCGTCTAGTTCCACAAAGTCTGTTGATCTAACCAATGCTTGGATATCACTTGCAGAATATTTTGAATTCTCTGAAGTTCTTATTTCCATCACGAATCTATCGTCAGTTGTTCTTGGATCTGGGTTTGTTGCTGGCATTCCGGGTAAAGTCCCATTTCTTAAAAAATATGTAATCGCCATTCCATGTGCCGCACAAAGCACTGTAAACTCAAATGTAATTGGAATAAATGCAGGTAAGTTTTCAAGGTATGAGAAACTTGGTTTTCCACCAATGTTCATCATCCAATCATCAATCATGAAATATTTCATTCCTAATGTAGCAAGCATTAATCCTGTTAATCCATACAAAAAGGCAGCAATACCTAATCTTGTATGTCTTACTCCGATTACATCATCAATCCCGTGTATTGGCATTGGTGAAAATACTTCATTGACATGAATACCTTTAGATACAAGCATTTTGGCTCCATCTACTAGTTTATCATCATCATCATACATTGCATATATTATTGTATCTGACATGTTCTTAGTTTATTTATTCATTAAATCTTTTGCCTGAGATGACCAATCGTCTCTTTCTGCTCTTCCAGGGAATGATTTCGTTAAAGAATCTAACAAGTTATATTCTTCCGATTGCATTTTACTTACTTGTTCAAAAGTAAATATTCCAACTGAGTTAAGCGTTTTTTCTAATACAGGTCCTACTCCACTAATTAATTTCAAATCATCAGCTTGAGAATCATTTGCACTACCTACTCTTTCAAGTAAAGTAGATTGATTTTGTTTCAATGCTTCCTCTGATAACTCTACCGCTTTTTCTTCTACGATTCTATTAACTGAAACTTCTTCGTTTCCATGATCATCATGATGACCGTGAGATCCGTCTGCTCCATAATATCCTTTTCCTGCTCCAAATCCTTCTTTATAGTTTTCTCCAGAAGATTTCAAAATTGTTTTTACTTCACTAATTGCAAGTACTGGGAAGTACCTAGCGTATAATAAATACAATACAGTAAAGATTCCTAATGTTCCTATGAACACACCAATATCAACCCATGTTGGGTAAAACATTGACCAAGTAGATGGTAAATGGCCTCTGTGTAGAGAAGTTACAATAATTACAAATCTCTCAAACCACATTCCTATATTTACTACGATAGAAATGATAAATGTAAAAAGTAAACTTGTTCTTAATTTTTTGAACCACATTAATTGTGGAGAAATTACATTACAAGTCATCATAGATGCATAAGCCCACCAATATGGTCCTGTTGCTCTATTCAAGAATGCATAGGATTCATATTCTACCCCAGAATACCAGGCCATAAATAGCTCAGTCAAATAAGCTACCCCAACAATAGAACCTGTAACCATAATTACAATGTTCATGTATTCTATATGCTTTGTGTGGATGTATGCTTCCAACTTCATTACTTTTCTAACAATCAGCATTAAAGTTTGTACCATTGCAAATCCTGAAAATACTGCTCCTGCAACAAAGTAAGGAGGAAATATCGTTGTATGCCATCCAGGAATTACCGAAGTAGCAAAATCAAACGATACAATAGAGTGTACAGAGAACACAAGTGGTGTTGCAATACCTGCTAATACAAGTGATACAATTTCAAATCTGTTCCAATGTTTTGCTCTTCCAGACCAACCAAAACTTAATATTCCATAAATCTTTTTAGTCAAAGGCTTAGTCATTCTATCTCTGATAGTAGCAAAATCAGGAATTAATCCAATGTACCAGAACACTAACGATACAGAGAAATAAGTAGAAATTGCAAATACATCCCAAAGAAGTGGAGAGTTAAAGTTTACCCATAAAGATCCAAATTGATTTGGTAATGGTAATACCCAGTAAGATACCCACAATCTTCCCATGTGAATTCCTGGGAAAGTTGCTGCCATAATTACGGCAAATATTGTCATTGCTTCTGCAGAACGGTTTACCGCCATTCTCCATTTCTGACGAAAGAGTAACAGTACTGCAGAAATAAGAGTTCCTGCATGCCCTATTCCAACCCACCAAACGAAGTTTGTAATATCCCAAGCCCAGTCTACTGTGTTGTTCAATCCCCAAGTTCCAATTCCTTCTCCAATAAGATAAAGGATACATCCAACTCCATACAAAGCAATAACTGCTGCAATGGATATTAAGATATACCAACCTCTTGGAGCTTGATTTTCAATAGGGCGACAAACATCTTCAGTTATCTGATGATAGGTTTTGTCACCTAGTATTAAGGGTAGTCGTATGTCTGATTCTCTGTGCATTCGTAAGATTTTTAATTCTTTTACCTAAATAATTTATTCTTAAGCTTCATCTATATTTCTTACCTTAACTTGGTAATAGATATTTGGTTGTGTTCCAACTTCCTCAAGGATATGGTATGCTCTATCACTATCTGCTCCTTGACGAACTGCAGATCCTTTTCCTGAATGTGATTTAAAATCATTTAAATCTCCAAAAGTAATTGCATCTGTAGGACAAGAAGAAGCACAAGCTGTTTGGATTTCTCCATCAGTAATTGTTCTGCTTTCTTTCTTAGCTTCTAGTTTTCCTGATTGTATCTGTTGTACACACATACTACATTTTTCCATTACTCCTCTAGACCTAACTGTTACATCTGGATTTAATACCATTCTTCCCATGTCAAATTGTGACGGATTAAAATGCTTAAATCTTGAGTTTGACGGGTAATTAAACCAGTTAAATCTTCTTACTTTGTAGGGACAGTTATTTGCACAATATCTTGTTCCTATACATCTGTTGTAAGTCATTTGGTTTAAACCTTCGTTACTGTGAGTTGTTGCAGCAACTGGACAAACTGTTTCACAAGGTGCGTGATTACAGTGTTGACACATCATTGGAATATGAACTACTGAAGGATTTTCTTCAGCAAGTTCTAATTTATCGTAGCTATAATCTGTAACTTCTTCGAAATTATTGTCGTCAGTTAAAGTTTTAATCTTTACTGTATCATCAAAACTTACAATTTCCGAGGTTCCTGTTTTTAGATCTTTAAACATTCGTTTTTTATGATCCATTGTCACTTCTCTTGTTTCCTGTTCTGCAGAAGAGAAATATCTATCTAATCTTAACCAGTGCATGTCTCTCCCTCTCTTTATCTCATCTTTCCCTACTACTGGCACATTGTTTTCTGTGTGACAAGCAACAATACAAGATCCACATCCGATACAAGAACTCAAATCAATTGACATTCCCCATCTATGGCCTACGTTTTCTACTGGATGATCATCCCATAAGTCAAATTCAGAAATATCTTTCTTTACCGTTCTTCCTTTTTCATGAGTTGATAATTGATGAGGTGCATTGTATGCGTTTCTATTTCCTGCTTTATACACATCAAATGTAGTTTCTCTTACGATTGAAGTTCTCCCCATAAATGTATGGTGAGTTTGAGTACAAGCTAAGAAATACTCTTCATTTAAATTTTCAATTTTTGCAGAACCAGAGAATGATAATTCTCCATCTGAGTATGTTGTTAGTCTAAATGCATTTTCTCCTATCAGTTGCTTTTTACCGTCAGTAATAATATGTGTACCGTATTCTTGTGTCTGGTAAGCAGAATCTCCTATGTTTTCTTGGTTTGCTCCTCTTCCGTATCCTAATGCGACACCTACTGTTCCTGATTTTTGTCCCGGAAGAACAAATACTGGTAAGTTTAGAGTTGTTCCATTTACTTCGATAGATGCCATTGAAGCTGGATTTCTTTCTCCTAACAAGATATTGAATCCTTTTGACTCAGCATCAGCTCTAGACATTGTAATGTAATTATCCCAAGTCACTTTTGTAATTGGATCTGGCAATTCTTGTAACCATGGGTTAGCAGCTTGTTGTCCGTCTCCTATTCCATTCTTTTGATAAATGATTACTTCAAAATCTCCAGTTTTTTTTATGCTTTTAGCAATCAATGAACCGGCAGTTGACAAATCTCCTGAGAATACTGAAGCAGCTATTGCTGTTGAAGGCATATCTACAGAACCATTATGAACTAACATGTTCCAATCTCCTGTGAATTTTGATTTGATGTAATCGTAAACTACTCTTGAATTTTTTCCTGCTCTTGATGCTTTACCTGACCAAACTAAGAAAGATTCTTGTGCTTGAGCTGTATCATATAAAGGTCTTATTGCTGGCTGGGCTACTGCATAATGAGAAGCTTTTGGTGCAAAATCATTCCAAGATTCCAAGTAATGGTTGTCTGGACAAATGAATTGACAGTTACTTGCTGTTTCATCTGCAAATTGAGAGAAAGAAACCGATAGTGGTAATTTCTTCAATCCTTCTGCAAATTTATCTCCGTTTGGCAAGGTATAAACTGGATTTGCTCCATAAATGAATAAAGCATCTACCGTTCCTGCTTCTACTTCTTTTACCAATGCTTGAACCTCTGCATCATTCCCTTTGGCAATGTTTACTGGGTTATTAATATCTATGGTTGTTCCGTAATTTCCTAATGCATTATTAATTGCATTAACTACAGTTTGTATTCCAGAACAGTTACTTCCTGCAACAACTAATGATTTTCCTTTTTTAGCTATTAATTCTTGTGCTACTAATTTAGTTCTAGCAAGAATATCAGCCGAAACAGTTACTCCAGGAACTGACGCACCTGAAATGTGTTGCAACAATGCTGCTGCTACCATTCCTTCTTCACTTGGTTTAATTGGAATTCTTACATCTGAATTAGATCCAGTTGTTGTCATTGTAGATTCAAATTGAAAATGCTTAGACATCCAATCATTATCTGGTTTTCTATTTGATAAGTAATCCGGCATGTAATCTGTAGACAATAACCAATTCGTCAAGAAATCTGCTGCGATACTTACAATTACTTCCGCTTTATCAAAATTATAATCTGGCACTACTGCGCTACCAAACGACTTATTGTTTGCCGTGGTGATTCCTGAGTAAGAAATAGAATCATAATTTACTACTTTAGCATCAGCTCCAGACAATGAACCGATAAAGTCCTTGATTATAGCATCAGTTGATGGGCTCATAGTGGTTCCTGCAAGTACTCTTACTTTTCCTCCTTTAGCTACTACTGCGTCTAATTCATTTTTAATCTCTCTATCTATAGTACTCCAAGTTGCTTTTTTAGAAGAAACGGAAATTAACTTTCCTTCCTCTTTTGTAGATTTTGCAAAAGTATTGGCCATTGGCATTTGCAACCTTGCTCCATTATATAAGGAAAGAACTGAAGCAATCATTCTTGGAGTTGTAGCTCCTTTGTTGATTCCAAAACTTTTATTTCCTTTTATAAAAATTGGTCTTCCTTCTCTAGTTTTAACTAAAATACTTCCGTAATCGTTTCCATCCCAATAAGTAGAAGAATACCAATTTGCAACACCTGGAGTAATTTCCTCTGGTTTATTTACATATGGTATAGATTTTACTACTGGAGATTCACAAGCTGCTAGGGTTGCTGCTGCAACACTAAACCCCATAAATTTCAAGAAATCTCTACGATTTGTTGAAGATTCTGCTAAATTTTCATCAGCAAGAAATTCTTGTGCTGGTAAATCTTGTGGAAACTCATTTTTACTTTGTTGGATAAAAGAATCTGATTGCTCTTTTTCTTCTATTCCTTTCCAATATGTTTTGACTTTACTCATAAATCAATTAAACTAAATTTGTTTTTAATAATGACATTTTGAACATTCCCATCCTCCGAACTCTTTCACTTTCACCTTTCCATCTTCCATTACACTCTTGTAAAGCTCCTTGTCTTTTTTTAACCTGTCATGAATTTCATCATAGTACTTGTTCCCTTTTGTGGAAACATCTGCAGTAGCATGACATTCGATACACCACCCCATAGTTAATAAAGGCCTAGATAGCTTAACTAACTTCTTACCTTCTAATTCTAGGTTATTTATTGTTTCAGTCCCAGAAATTTTTCCTGTCGTATAAGTTTTCACGTCCCCATGACAATTCTCACATTCTATTTCTCCTACTGTTACATGTTGTGAGTGATTAAAATATACATGATCTGGCATGTTGTGAACTTTCACCCATCTTATTGGCTCTGTCTTACCTGTATATTGTCTTTTATCTGGATCCCAACCTGCAGCTTTATGTATTTTAGCAATTTCAGCAGTTCCTTTTTCTCCAGAAGTTGCTTCTCCAATTGCTTTGTGACAATTCATACAAACATTTACTGTCGGTATTCCAGCACTTTTACTTTTAGATACTGAATTATGGCAATACTGACAATCAATTTCATTAGCTCCAGCATGTATTTTATGTGAAAATGCAATAGGTTGCTCAGGATTGTAGCCTTCTGGCACCAATCCTACTTTATATAATTCTTCAGCTCCGTAATATACCAAAGTACCAGTTATAACAAATCCTAAAACACTAACTAGCTTTAGATTTCTTCCCATCCAACTTTTTACTTCACTCCCAAAAGATTCTTCTTCTTCAACCTCTTTCCCTTCTTCTTTTTCTTTTACTGCGTAATAAAGTTGCTTTCTTACTCCCCATAAAGCTACAATCAGCATAGCAAGTATTCCTCCTATAATTAACCACATTAACCATGAGTTGTTTTGCTCAGTTCCTGGATTCGCAGTTGTGTTTATCGCAGTAACAGGTGGAAGTGGAGCAGTGTATTCATCAACATATTTTAAAATTGCATCAATTTCTTCTTTACTCACTCCAATTCCTGCCATTCCTCCTGGCTGATATTGTATTGCCAAAGCCGACTCAACTCCTGCATCATATTGTGCTTGAGGATTATTAACCCAAGCATAAATATCATCTCCTGCAGCTTCCCATTTAGCTTTCGCTCCTTGAAGTGCAGGTCCAGTACCATCTTTAAGTGGTTTGTGACATGCAGCACAATTTTGTTTAAATAGTGCTTTACCGTCCTGAGCGGTTGAGCTGAAAGATATCAGCATAAAAAATAAAAACGAAAGACCTAGCGTTAAATCTTTGGTTTTCAATTTTTTCAATAAAAATAAGTTCATATTAAGAATTTGTGGTTCATCCAATAATGTAACAAATGTAGCATTGTCAACATTTATAAGAAACTATTTGAGTGGTTTTTTTTTGCTATTTAAGCTTATTTATAATAATTCTAAATTAACAGATTTTAACAATTTATTTTTTACTCAAAACGGTAGAAATTTTAAAATAGTCAGAATCCTTACTTGGTGCATTTTTGAGAGCTTGAAATTGTGTAATTGTTTCATTCACCTCATCTTCTCTCAAGACATTTACTTCTTGATTGATATGAATTAAAGGAACTACATTTTCTGTGTCTAGCTCTTCTATTTTATCTACAAAAGCAATGATTTTTGATAAATCTTTTCGGATTCCATCTTTTTGATCGTCTTCAAATTTTAACTTAGACAAATTTGAAAGATGATCTATTATTTCGTTTGTAATTTCCATAGATTTAATTTTAAAACAAATTTAATACAATTAAATTTAGATAAAAAGAAAACTACTTTAATAGTATTGGTTAAAATTAATAACTGATTCCTTTTTCAATTTTAGAAAATGTTTCTTTTACTAATTCGGGAATGTCTTTTTCAGTTTTTCCTTTGGTAGAAATTGGAGAATGAAAAATGACTTTTGCTATTCCTGGACTTCCGGGTCCAAACAAATCGGATTCGGTTGCAAATAGCTTCCAATTATTTGCAAAAGTAACGGGTACTAGATCTACTTGCTGAGAAACGGCCAATACAAATGCTCCTCGTTTGAAAGGTTTCATTTTTGGAATTCCCTCTGAAGGAATTAATCCTTCTGGAAAAATAGCTATCGAAAATCCTTTTTGAACTGCCTCTTTTGTTAATTCTATTGATCTTTTTGCTTTCATCCCGTTACTTCTATCCACAGGAATATCCATGTTACGAAAGAATATTTTGATGATTGGCCATTTCAGTAATTCGGCTTTACCTAGAAACAAAAAAGTATTGGGAATTACAATAAACATCAAAACTATATCCAAATAGGAAGCATGATTTGCACACACTACAAAAGGAGATTTTGGTAACAGTTCCTTATTCTTTTGCACCACTAAAATCCCTGTAAACAACAACAATAATTTTGCCCAGATTCTTTTTAATTTAAACGCTTGATGGATTCTTTTGTCTGTTTTTAATAAAAAATAAAAAAGAGGAAACATGGGTATTGCCAAAATTAAAAATACAAGTATAAAGTATACTTTGTATAAAAATCTGAATGGGGCAAATATGTAATAGACTATTCTTTTCATTTACTGTCGTCAAATAAAAAGCTTTAAACTGTTAAAACCAAAAAAAAAGGCCAGGATAAACCTGACCAGTTTAAAATAACTTAATTCTTTTATAATTTTCTTCCCTTTACAGAACGAGCACTATTTTTTCTTTTTGTGCTATTTTTTAATTTAAATACTAGGTAAGATTTTAAACTAGTAGAGTTTACGAAAAATTCTTCGTTCCCATAATTTACAACCCCCATTCTCTTACGAGAATCAAAACTATCAGATTTAATTCTATATTTTCCATCTGTAGGACTTGCTTTAAATTTTAAGTTTTTCCCTTCTTCGAAACTCACATACATAATATCTCCTTCTACTTTTTCTACTATGCCTCTAGTGTTAGCAGCTATAATAACTTTATTAGAATTAACATTATCTTTTATTACCAATTCTCCACCTTCGGTTTTATTTGATTTATCTCCCTGACTATTTGTTAATACAATATCTCCCATTGTATAAAATTGAAGACTTTTTACGTCATCATCAGATAACTTGTATTTCGTCTGCTCAGAAGTAGTAAATGGCATTTTAGATGAGCAAGAATTCAACAAAAATGATAGGGCTAAAAATGTATAAACTATTTTTTTCATTAGGTAAGTTTTTTTGTTTTTGAAAAAGTTGCAAATATCTTGCCAAGATTTTATTTCAATGCGAATTTATACTAAATATTTTTTTTGACCTAATAAAGAATAACCAACTTCTTTATTTTCTTAATTAGTCAACCATCAGATTACATCCTCTTACCTCAGAGGCATCAAATCTTCCCAATACTAAAAACTCATTTTTATTTTCAATTTTACCAATGTCGTCTGTTGCAATAAAAGAGCAAGAATAAATATTTGCTAGGTCAATAATATTTATCAAACCTTTGGATGGATTAGAAGAAATTTGAAAAGGATCAGTAGTATTTCTCAGCAATACTTTCATCCAAGGAGGACATTTATAAATCCCTTTTTTTAATGAATAAGCTTGACTCAAGAGCTCTGTCATCCCATATTCTGAATGAATTTCTTCGGTTCCAAAACCATTCTTCAGCTCTTGATGGAGTTCTTTTTTTGTCACTTCTTTTCTTCTCCCCTTCATTCCTCCTGTTTCCATCACGATTCCTGACTCTAAATTCTTAGGGAACTTATCCTTAAAATCTAACAAAGCATAACTTACACCAAACAAAATGAATTTTTTGTTTTTTTGTTCCAGTTCATCTATTTTATTACTCAGGTCTTCGTGATTATTTAAGTAAAAAGAACTGTGCTTCTCTTTGGTTTCGTTTATCAAATAATCCACCATATAAACCAAAGAAGAGTCTCCTTGTTCTAAGTAAGAGGGCAATAGTGCAAGAATTGTGTAATCTTGAAAATTAGAATAAAAATGATTGATTCCGTTTACAAATGAATCGATATACATCTGCAAAGAATAAACAAAATGTTGACTTCTTACTTGACCTGTTGTGCCACTACTTTTAAATATTTTTTGATGTGAGTTGTGAATTAAAACTTTCTTTGATTTAAAAAAAGAAATGGGTAAATATGGAATTTCTTCTACCTTTTTTACGTTATCAGCATTCAAGCTCAAGAGGGAAATAAACTCTTTATAAATTATATTGTTTTTAGCTTGAAACCTGAAAATCTCGAGTGCTTTTTTATTAAATTCTTCTTCAGAATTTATTTTAAAAATAGAATTTATGTTTGGCTCAAGAATTTTCATTAATTTTATACTCCTAAAAAAGTGGAAATGTTATGATGACAAAGGTAAGTTTTATAGTAATAATATCAGCATTGGTTTTGAGTTCTTGTCTCAAACCTGAAGTTTACCCTTTGGAACCAATAGTTTCGTACGAAAGATTTAATGTAATGAGTGATTCTGCAAGCCTAGTCGTTTCTTTTACTGATGGTGATGGTGATATTGGACTGAGGCAAAGTGATACTACAGGAGATTTTTCTGCAACTAGTTATTTTCATCACAATTTGTTTGTAGAGTATTATGAAA
The DNA here is from genome assembly GCA_905182785.1 of uncultured Flavobacteriales bacterium. Classification (GTDB taxonomy): domain Bacteria; phylum Bacteroidota; class Bacteroidia; order Flavobacteriales_D; family CAJJDF01; genus CAJJDF01. The sequence continues at coordinate 14,608 of CAJJDF010000049.1, read as the reverse complement.
AAGATGATGCACTAGGATGGATTAGAGGAAAAACAATGGCTGGAGATGATATTAATTTTTTGTATCGCATCCCTTATTTGACTCCAAATGGAAACAATAAAGCTCTAAAAGGGGAAATTGAAGTGACCATTGAACCAACTTACTACAACCCTTTTTCTTCCCAATCGGATACAATTATGTTTAAAATATCTCTGGCAGATAGGAATTTGAACGTGAGTAATGTTGTTGAATCTGAAGTCATCACAAGATAATTTTATGAAAAAAAACATTTTATCTCTTCTAGTTTTAACTTGCTCTTTTCAGTTATTTTCTCAGGATACAATTACAGCAATTAAAGATTTTAATCTTCACCTAAAACTAGAGTTTGACGGTTATATTATGAATCCTGACGACCCTATTGTTGCGGCAATGGACAGCATGATTCTTTTTTACAAAAAACTGGATAATAAATTCTCAAACCAAATTGACCTTGAGAACACAAACAATACTGCAGTAGCTTTTGAAGATTTTGAATTAAAACAAAGATTAACTGTTTTAGACAATAACACACCTTTTAATTTTAATTTTAATAGAGTCAGCTTAGAATATATAAGAATGTATGAAAAGAGACGAACTTCTATGTCGGTATTTTTGGCAAGAAAAGAAGCTTACTTCCCAATATTTGAGGAAATGCTGCTAAAATATAAGTTACCTCTAGAGTTTAAATACCTCCCAATAGTTGAGTCTGCATTAAAACCTGATGCAGAGTCTTGGGCAGGAGCTACTGGGTTGTGGCAATTCATGTATAACACAGGAAAAAGGTATGGTCTTGAGGCAGATTCATACATGGATTTACGAAGAGATCCTTATAAATCGACAGAGGCAGCTTGCAAGCATTTATCGAGACTTTATAAAATCTATAATAATTGGGAACTTGTGCTTGCTGCCTATAATGCTGGGGGAGGAAATGTAAACAAAGCCATAAGAAAAGCTGGTGGTGAAAAAGATTATTGGAAAATTTTCCCTTACCTTCCTCGAGAGACTCAAGGTTATGTTCCTGCGTTTATCGCAATGAATTACATGATGAATTACCATGAAGATTATAACATCTTTCCATTAAATCCTATTGCCGAACACATTGACATAGATACTATATACGTATCAAAAAGAGTTGATTTAGCTTTAGTTTCGAAATTTTTAAATACTCCAATTGACTATTTAATTCACATAAACCCTACCTATTATCACGGAATATTACCAGATAAAGAAGAACAATTATGCCTTTACTTACCTGCCAATAAAATAGGAGAGTTTATTGCCAATGACAGTTCAATTTATGCATTAAGCGAAGAGCTTAAAAGAGCATACAAAATTCCGAAAAACTCTGCTAAAAAGAACAAAGGAAAAGGTAAAAAAATAAATTACAGAGTGAAAAGTGGAGATTTTTTAGGTAAGATTTCTAATCAGTATAATTGTAAAGTTAGTGACATTAAAAGATGGAATGGACTAAGAGGAAACAAATTGAAAGCGGGCCAGATATTAGTTATTTATTCCTCTAAAAAAACAAAAACTACCCCTAAGTCACATCCAAAAAATGTGCCTTTGAAACCAGGTGAAAGCTACACTTATTACACTATAAAAAAGGGGGATACACTTTGGAAAATTGCTGAAAAACACCCAGGAATTAACTTAGATGACCTTATTGATCACAATACTGAAATAAACTCTAATAATTTGAAACTGGGAAAGAAAATAAAAATTCTTAACCGCAGTTAATCCCTCAAAAACTACCTTAAAATAGTTATGTATAAACATAATCCGTTTTGGAATTATTTTTGACAGACTATTACAAAACCTAAATATCATGAAAAAACTACTTTTTATCTCATTTTTATTAGCTCTTGTATCTTGCGAACCGGAAGAGTCTTCAGGAGTCTACAAACCAATTTCTATTGGTACACAAGGAAGGATAGATGTAATAATGCCAGACTTATTATGGAATGGTAGATTGGGCGAAATAGTAAAAGAAAAAGTTGCTCCTTTAATTGATTATTATCCTAACGAAGAATACTTATTTGATTTGGCTCATTCTTCTAAAACGCAATTTAATAGTGGAAGTAAAAAACAAAAAAACTTATTAGAATTTGAAATAAATTCTCACAATAAAATAGAAGCAGGATTAAAATACTCTTCCGATATATGGGCAATCGACCAAGCAATGGTGAAAATTATCGGAAAAACCCAACAGGATTTATACGACATATTCATGGCAAACTCTCAAGAGATTCAAGATCATTTCATGGAGCTTGAAATAAAAAGAATGAAGGTTAATTTATTGAGAAGTAAAAATCACGTTTCGGAAAAAGAACTGCTGTTAAAACATAATTTGTCCGTTACAGTCCCTAAAGACATGGTATTGTCAATTAATAATAAGCATTTTGCTGCTTTTCAACAAAAAAGATTAGTCTCAGAAAAAAACACTACAGCAGGCGACTTACAACAGTTTTTAATCATATATGATTATCCATATACTGACAAAAGTCAATTAACTAAAGAAAATCTTTTGCAAAAAAGAGACTCTGTAGTAAAAAAATATTTTAGAGGAAAGAAGGAAGATTCTTACATGATAACAGCTCCAGATTCTTTAGTTCCAAGTTTTGCAAAGGAAACCTTATTTAAAGGAAATTATGCTTTTGAAATAAGAGGATTATACAGCATGGTAAATGATTTTAGAGGAGGTCCATTTATCAATATTTCATTAATTGATGAAAAAAGAGGCCGAATTGTAACACTTGAAGGTCATTTATTTGCTCCTAAATTTTCTAAGCGTCCCTACATGATGGAATTAGAAACAATGCTTAACACTTTATATATTGAATAATATATAAAATTATGAGTAAAGTCATTTTTTACTCTATGATTTAAGTTTACTTTTGTAGCAAATCAATTTACAGATGAAAAAGATTAGAGTATCTAAAGAGTTTGCCTTTGAAACTGCACATGCATTAGATATGCATGATAGTAAATGCAGGAATATTCATGGCCATTCTTACAAACTTACCGTTACCGTAATTGGAGATGTGAATTCAGATAATTCGAAGTCTGATGTAGGTATGGTGATTGATTTTACCGACTTAAAAAACATTGTAAATGAACAAGTGGTTGATAAATTAGACCATGCACTTATTCTTAAATCAGATTCTCGATTTAGAGGAATTGAAGCAAAAAATGACAAAACAATTTATGTAGATTATCACCCTACTTGCGAAAATTTATTGATAGAGATTGTAGCTCTTATTTCTACTAAATTACCTAACGGAATAATATTGGTTTATGCAAAAATGAATGAAACTGCCAACAGTTATTCTGAGTGGTTTCTTGAAGATTAATTGTATTTAATATTCCTTTTTTTTAAATTATAACTTATAATTATTATTTCGATTCGTTCTTTTTAAAAGTAAGGCATTAATTATTTTTGTTTATTCAAAAAAAAGTTTTTCTCCTTAACGGGAAGTAAAAAATCACAGAAAGAATTAAAATCCTTTTACCATTGTGGAGACGATTGGACATTTTAAGAGGAAATTTTCGTGTAAGAAAAATAGAAAATAATATTCTTCCTTGTTTATTGAAAGAAACATATACTTCCTTAGCTAAATAATTAAGGTAAAATCTTCCCGATCTTTTTGAATAAAAGTCTTTGCGTAGGGTAAATCCTCAGTAAGATCGGTAAAAAGATCGCTCAATTTATCAGGGCCCTTGATGTTCCTCTCTCACAAAAGCTCAAATTCAGCCCACTTCGCTTTATTGTTTTCTGTAAATGTGGTTTCTTTTATTTAGCGTTCTACCTAATATTTAATCATTTAAGTTTTAAAATTTAAATAATAATAATAATTAAAAACTACCTTAGTAATCTGAAAAAGAATTAAAGTGCAAATTCAAAAGTTTTAAACAAATAGTTGTGTAAACTAAGAGTTATTATTTATATTTGCACTCTCAAATAGAAAAGGTAACAAAAACGACTATGAATTTAAGTAAAGAAATAAAAACAGAAGCATTTAAGACTTACGGAGGAGTTGAGACTAATACAGGATCATCTGCTGCACAAGTAGCTCTTTTTACAAGCAAGATTAAAGATTTAACTGAATATCTTAAAACTAACCGTAAAGATTACAATACACAAAGATCACTTGTAATTATGGTAGGAAAGAGAAAAAAGCACTTAAGATATATCAGAAATAAAGATATTGTAGCTTACAGAAAACTAATTGCTGAAGTTGGAATTAGAGATACATTTAAATAAATGACTTTTCTCAACCAAGTAAATGCATAACATTTTTTAATAAGGCAATCTCTTTTTTAGTGGTTGCCTTATTTATTATATGGAAATTTAAAACTGACCATTAGGGTCAAAATTTAAGAAGAGATACTTTTTTCACTCTCCTTATTTGTACGAAACGAGAAAAAAATAAAAAAAAACGTAACAATGAACATTATTACAAAAAAGATGAATCTACCAGACGGTAGAGAAATTACAATTCAAACAGGAAAATTAGCGAAACAATCTGATGGAGCTGTTGAGATTAGAATTGGAGACACGGTATTATTAGCTACTGCAGTTGCTGCAAAAAATGCAAAACCAGGAGTAGACTTTATGCCACTTACTATTGATTATAGAGAAAAATATGCTGCTGCAGGGAAATTTCCTGGAGGATTTTTCAAGAGAGAAGCAAGGCCTTCTGAGTATGAAATATTAACTATGAGATTAGTTGATAGAGCGCTTAGGCCTCTTTTTCCTGAAGACTTTCACGCAGACACGCAAGTGATGATACAATTATTATCTGCTGATGAAAACATGGCAGACTCTTTAGCTTGTTTTGCTGCATCTGCAGCCTTAGCTTGTTCTGATATTCCTTTCGAAACTCCGGTTTCTGAAGTAAGAATATCTAGAGTAGACGGAGAATTCGTAATTAACCCAACTTACGAACAAAATGCTAAAGCTGATATGGACATGGTAATTGCTGGAACAAAAGACAGCATTATGATGGTAGAAGGTGAAATGAAAGAAATTTCTGAAGCTGAAATGGTTGATGCTATTAAAACTGCACATGTTGTTATTAAAGAACAATGTGCTATTATGGCTGAGTTCATGAAAGAACTAGGTAAAGAAACAAAAAGAGAATATTCTCACGAAACTCATGACGAAGCTGTTGAAGCAAAAATCAAAGCATTTGCAGTTAGCAAATGTGAAGATGTTGCAAGAGCAGGTCATGCTGATAAAGAATTGAGAGCTCAATTATTTGGAGCTATTAAAGAAGAATACATTGCTTCTTTAAGTGAAGAGGAATTAGAAGCTGAAGGTCCTTTCATTAGCGGTTATTTCAAAAATGCTCAAAAAGCAGGAATAAGAAATGTTGTGTTGAATGAAAAGAAAAGACTAGACGGAAGAAAGACTGATGAAATCAGACCTATCTGGAGTGAAGTAGCTTACTTACCATCTTGTCACGGTTCTGCTGTATTTACAAGAGGAGAAACTCAATCTTTAACTACACTTACGTTAGGTGGAAAGAAAGATGAGCAAAGATTTGACGGAGCTGTTGAAGAAAAGACTCAAAACTTTACTTTACACTACAACTTCCCTCCTTTCTCTACTGGAGAAGCAAGACCATTAAGAGGAACATCAAGAAGAGAAGTAGGACATGGAAACTTAGCTCAAAGAGCTTTGAAACAAGTTATCCCAACTGATCCAGATGTAAATCCTTATACAATAAGATTGGTGTCAGAAATTTTAGAATCTAACGGTTCTTCTTCTATGGCATCAGTTTGTGCAGGTTCTCTTGCATTGATGGACGGTGGTATTAAAATTACAAATCCAGTATCTGGAATTGCAATGGGACTTATCATGAATGAAGAAGGAACATACTCTGTATTATCTGATATCTTAGGAGATGAAGATCACATTGGAGATATGGATTTCAAGGTAACTGGAACTAAAAATGGAATCACTGCTTGCCAGATGGACATCAAAGTAAAAGGACTTCCTTACACTGTATTAGCCGAAGCTCTTGAACAAGCAAAAGCAGGTAGAGCGCATATCTTAGGAGAAATGATGAAAACTATCTCTACTCCAAATAATGAATACAAACAACATACTCCTAGAATTAAGAGTTTGATTATTCCAGCTGATAAAATTGGAGCAATCATTGGATCAGGAGGAAAAGTAATTCAAGAATTACAAGCTGAAACAAATTCAGAAATTAGTATTGATGAAAATCCAGATGGAGAAACTGCTACAGTTTCTGTATTAACTAATGACGGAGATGGAATGGCTTTAGCACTTGAGAAAATTGATTTGATTGTTAACCCTCCTCAAATTGAAGTTGGAATGACTTATACTGGAGCTGTTAAATCTATCAAAGAATTTGGATGTTTCGTAGAAGTAGTTCCTGGACAAGATGGATTAATCCATATCTCCGAATTAGCTTGGGACAAAACGGACAAAGTAGAAGATGTAGTTTCTGTAGGAGACATGGTTACTTTTAAAGTAACTGGATTTGATCCAAAGAAAAGAAAACATAAATTATCTAGAAAGATCTTAATGGACAGACCAGAAAGAGCTGAAAAGAAAGAAGTATAATAGTAATTATAAGCTATAAATAAAAAAACCTCTAGAGAAATCTGGAGGTTTTTTTTGCATAAAAAATATTTTGTTTAATTATTTAGTGTATTTGTTAAACAAATACTTTGGTAACGTAATTATTTTGTTTAACTTTGTACTGTAATAAGTAAACAAAATGAATAATGATTAAAACCTACCGTTAAATAAATAGAAGTGTTAAATTATGTTAATAATGGTCAGATTTCGTAACAATAGCTAATCTCGATCGTTAAATCATCAGAGCACGAAAACAAATTGACTTTACATACGTAGATATATTATATAGCTCCTTTTAAATACGAAAAACATGAGACAACTAAAAATAACCAAACAAATAACAAACAGAGAAACTCAATCTCTAGATAAATATCTTCTAGAAATCAGCAAATATGATTTGATTACAGCTGAAGAAGAAGTTACATTAGCTGCACAAATTAGAAGTGGAGACGAAAATGCTTTGCAAAAATTAACTAAAGCCAATTTGAGATTTGTTATTTCTGTTTCCAAACAGTACCAGAATCAAGGATTATCATTATCTGACCTTATCAACGAAGGAAACCTTGGCTTAATTAAAGCAGCACAAAGATTTGATGAGAAAAGAGGGTTTAAATTTATTTCTTATGCTGTGTGGTGGATAAGACAAGCAATACTCCAAGCAATAGCAGAACATGCAAGAATTGTAAGGTTACCGTTAAATAAGATTGGTACAATTAATAAAATTAATAAAACATCTTCTTCTTTAGAACAAAAATTTGAAAGAGCTCCTTCACCCTCTGAAGTTGCTGAAACATTAGAATTTAGTTTAAAAGAAGTAAAAAAAGCACAATCTATTTCTGGAAGATCAGTTTCTATGGATGCACCACTTGGTGTAGACAGTGAGAATGACATGTATGAAGTCTTTGCAAGTAAAGATACAGAGACACCTGAAGATGAATTGCTAAAAGGGTCTTTAAATGAAGAAATAAATAGAATCTTAGAAACTTTATCTTTAAGAGAAGCTGATATAATTAAACTTTATTTTGGAATTGGACAGAGCTATCCCTTAACTTTAGAAGAAATAGGAGATAAATTTGATTTGACAAGAGAAAGAGTGAGACAATTAAAGGAGAAGGGATTAAGAAAAATGAAACAAAAGTCAAGAAGTAAATTATTAAAGAGTTATTTAGGATAATCTTAATTTACTGAGTAAAAAAGAAAGAGATAATTTCGTTAAGAAATACACTTAAATAAAAATAGACCTCTGGCATCTTAATTAGCTAGAGGTTTTTTTTTGCAAAAATTAATACACATATATTGTAATTCATTTAAGATAAACTGAAATAATTCGTAATTTCATACCTCTAAAAATAACAATCAATTCATGGCACAAAAAGCAACAATTATCTATACCAAAACGGATGAAGCTCCGGCATTGGCAACTCATTCTTTTTTACCAATTGCAAAAGCATTTGTAAAAAACTCTAATATCGACATGGAAACTAAAGACATTTCTTTAGCGGCAAGGATTCTTGCTCTATTTCCAGAAAGATTAAATGACGACCAAAAAGTAGAAGATGCTTTGGCAACTCTAGGTGAATTAGTAAAAAAACCTGAGGCAAACATTATTAAATTACCAAATATTAGTGCTTCGGTACCTCAACTAAAATCTGCTATTAAAGAATTACAAGGAGCTGGATTTAATATTCCAGATTTTCCAGAAGACATTAAAAATGAGGAAGAAAAAGCTGTACTTGCCCAATACAACAAAGTAAAAGGAAGTGCTGTAAACCCAGTATTGAGAGAAGGAAACTCGGACCGTAGAGCACCAAAAGCTGTAAAAGAATACGCAAGAAACAACCCTCACTCAATGGGAGCTTGGAGCAAAGACTCTAAAACTAACGTAGCAAGTATGCCTAGTGGAGATTTTTACGGAAGTGAAAAATCTACTACTTTCTCTAAAGAAAATGCGTTAAGCATTGAGTTTACTGCTGAAAATGGTGACAAAACTACATTAAAATCTGCCTTCCCAATTCTACAAGGAGAAATTATTGATGCCGCTCTATTAAGTAAAAAAGCTTTAATCTCATTTTTAGAAAACGAAATAAAGGACGCTAAAGAAAAAGGAGTTCTATTTTCTGTTCACCTGAAAGCAACTATGATGAAAGTATCGGATCCAATTATTTTTGGACACGTAGTAAAGACTTTCTTGAAACCAGTTTTTGACAAGCACCAAGCAACTTTTGATGCAATAGGAGTAAACGTTAATAACGGCTACGGAAACTTATTGAGTAACTTGAGTGAAGTTTCTAAAGAAAAAAGAGCCGAAATTGAAGCCGATTTAAAATCAGCTTTTGAAAACGGACCTTCCTTAGCAATGGTAAATTCTGACAAAGGAATTACTAACCTTCACGTACCAAGTGATGTGATTATTGATGCATCTATGCCAGCAATGATTCGTACTTCTGGTCAAATGTGGAATGCAGAAGGAACCTCTCAAGACACAAAAGCTGTGATTCCAGATAGATCATATGCAGGGATATACCAAGCTACAATTGATTTTTGTAGAAAAAATGGAGCCTTAGATCCTGTAACAATGGGTTCTGTTTCTAACGTAGGATTGATGGCTCAAAAAGCACAAGAATACGGTTCTCACGACAAGACTTTTGAAATCAAAGAAAAAGGAACAGTGTCCGTAGTAAACCAAGCAGGAAACACAGAATTTGTATTTTCGGTAGAAGAAGGCGATATTTTTAGAATGTGTCAAGTAAAAGATGCTCCAATCCAAGACTGGGTAAAACTTGCCGTAAAAAGAGCAACTGCTACAAAATTGCCCGCTATATTCTGGTTGGATGAAAAAAGAGCACACGACAGAGAAATAATCGCTAAAGTAAATCTTTATTTAAAAGATCACAATACAGATGGATTAGACATTCAAATAATGAATCCAATAGAAGCAACAAACTTCTCATTGGAAAGAATTGTAAAGGGAAAAGATACAATCTCTGTTTCTGGAAATGTATTGAGGGATTACTTAACTGATTTATTTCCAATTTTGGAAGTAGGAACTTCTGCAAAAATGCTCTCTATTGTTCCTTTAATGAATGGAGGAGGATTATTTGAAACAGGTGCTGGAGGATCTGCTCCAAAGCATGTGCAACAATTTATAGAAGAGAACCACTTGAGATGGGATTCTTTAGGAGAGTTTTTAGCATTTGCTGTATCCTTAGCTCACTTAGGAGAAAACAATAATAACGCAAAAGCAATTGTATTGGGAGATACATTGGATGATGCTACTTCAAAATTATTGGCAAACAGAAAGTCACCATCAAGAAAAGTAAATGAATTGGACAACAGAGGTTCACACTTTTACTTAGCAATGTATTGGGCACAAGAATTAGCAAACCAAAACGACAATGCCGAATTGAAATCTGAGTTTACTCCAATAGCAGCAAGACTAGAAGCAAATGCGGTGAAAATTGTACACGAATTGAATTCGGTTCAAGGAGTGGCTGTGGATACAAAAGGATATTATTATCCGAATGATGACATTACTTCAAAAGCAATGAGACCAAGTGCTACTTTGAATGAAGTTTTGGAGAGTATCTAAAATACCAATTTAACTTATCAAATCCATCTTGATTCTATTTCAAGATGGATTTTTTTTGTTTTAAACTGAATCAAATATAAAAGCTCCTTTCTTTACTGTACAAGTCTTCGGAATGAGGGTTCGTTTTTTTTACAATCTGCGGACTGAGGGTTTTCCGTGGGAAAAATGTCTCGAAGTCCAACTTATAAAATACAAGTCATTTCAAAAAATCAATATTCCTTTTCAAACCTTTAAACTTGGTTCGTTTCACAGCAGAATTTTTGAATATATCTCTAAATACTTCTTCAGTAAGGTCTTCCCAATCTTTCTTATTCAATCCCAATATATTTGGTTTTGGATTTAACAAAGGTTCGTTATGAGATTTAGAAAAACGATTCCAAGGACAAACATCTTGGCAGATGTCACAGCCAAACATCCAGCTTTCCATTTTACCTTGAAACTCTTTGGGAATAATCTCGTCTTTAAGCTCAATGGTTAAATAAGAAATGCACTTGGACCCATCAACCACATAAGGCTCAGGAATCGCATCTGTGGGACATTCATCTATGCAAGCAGTGCAAGTTCCGCAGTAATCTTTTACTGGCCCGTCTGCTTCTAATTCTAAATCAATAATTAGCTCTGCCAAAAAGAAAAAAGAACCCGCTTCTTTATTTATCAAATTGGTGTTTTTACCAATCCAACCCAATCCGCTTTTCTTTGCCCAAGCTCTATCTAGAACAGGAGCAGAATCTACAAATACTCTCCCTCCTACTTCCCCAATTTCTTGGTGAATAAAATGCATCAATTCTTTGAGTTTAGATTTAATAATAAAATGATAATCTTCTCCGTAAGCATATTTAGATAATTTGTAAGAATCATCTATTTGTACTTTCTCAGGGAAATAATTGAGCGCCAAAGAAACAACCGATTTTGCTCCATCAACCAATAAAGTTGGGTCTAATCGTTTGTCAAAATGATTTTCCATATAGTTCATGTTCCCATGCATATTAGATTCCAACCATTTTTCTAACCGAGGAGCTTCCTCCTCCAAAAAATCTGCTTTAGAAACTCCACAAAACATAAACCCCAACTCGTGAGCTTTTTTTTTGATAAGGGCTGTATGTTTTTCTTTTGTGTTGATAGGTAAAGTTAGTTAACTATTAGCAATACAAAATAAAACCTTTTATTATTTGCTCCAAAAAAAGCCTCAATTCTTTAATCCAGCTAAAACAGCATTCATCAAATTAAGATTATACTGAGTTAATTTTTGATGAGTAGGCATCCAGCCTAATAAGAATCGCGTGAAATCTGCACAGGCAATTGGATAAATTCGCCTCCACTCCTGCTCTAATTCTTTGAATTCAAAATTAAGTTTAGAAGATTTCAATGAGTGTTCGAATTCTGAAAAATAGAAATCCAACAACTCCTTTTCATAGGTTTCACTGTCAGAACTAGAAAGACAACTCCCCAAGAAGTAAGCCACATCTTTCATTCCGCAACCGCCACCCACATATTGAAAATCTAGGGCAGCTGCTTTTTCGCTTCCTGAACTTGTCGAAGAATCAGAAAAGCAAAAATTAGCCAGCTTAGCATCTCCATGGACAATTGTTTGATACTGGCAATTATTTAAAATTTTATCAATTAAATGAGCTTTCAATTTTAACTCTTGGTCTTCTAACTTCTCTAATTCATCTGGACGAGTTTTCAAATTCCAATACGTTCCAATCTCCCACAATCCATCTGGTTTATTATTCAAGAATCTAGCATGAAAATTTGCCAACCATTTCAAGCATACTTTTACTTCTAAGAGATTAATCTCTTCTTTTCGTAAAGGAAACTTCACATCCAAATCCTCCAACACAATCCATTGGTCTTTCCCCTGAGAAAATGAACCAATAAATTTTGGCGTTCTACACTTATCATCACAAAGCTGATTCCATTTCTCGTACCAGTTTGTCTCTATTTCATAGGACTTTATTTTTCTTTGGTGAGAAAAATCTGTGTTCCATCCTCTTGGATGCTCCTTGGCTTTGGATAACGAAATGTTTTTTACAACCACAGTCTCAAACTCACAATCGCTTAGCTGATATCGAGAAATTTTTCCATATCCACTCCACAAAGATTGAATAACCTCAATCTCTTTGCAAGAAGATGAATGGGTTGTTTTTAAAAGAAAATCTTTGAAATTTGAATTCATAAAATGACTAATCGAATAGAAAACAAAAGTAAGATTCTTCTATTTAAATTCTGTCTTTTTGGCAGAAAAACAACCTTGGCTTGATATTAGTCTAATGATAAAACATGAAATCATTCGCAGCACCAGAAAAAAACAAAGACAAGAAAAGAGTTTCCTTTAAATGGGCATTCAAAGAATACATTTGGCCCCGAAAAGGAATGCTGGGAATTGGACTAATTCTAATCTTAATTCAAAGTGCGGCTGGATTGGTTGCTCCTTACGCAAGTCGATTTTTATTTGATGACATAGTTCCAAACAAAGACATGAAAGGATTGTGGATATTGATAGCTGTGGTGGCTTTCTCTATTTTAATTCGTTCCATTACCTCTTTCAGTATTACAAGATTACTGAGTGTTCAGGCACAACTTATGATTTCTCAAATGAGAGTACAAGTACAAAGTAAACTGCTGAAATTACCTATCGGATTCTTTGACAATCATAAATCAGGAGCATTAGTATCAAGAGTAATGACGGATGTAGAAGGAGTTCGTAACCTTGTAGGAACAGGGTTTGTACAATTAATTGGAGGGACAATCACTTCTGTTGCTTCCATAATTCTATTGTTACAAATTAGTCCAATCATGACAATCTCTGTGCTGATTCCTATTTTAATTTTTGCTTTTGTCATGTTGAAAGCTTTTGGGTATGTACGTCCTATATTTAGAGCTAGAGGAAAAATAAATGCCGAAGTTCAAGGAAGTTTAACCGAGACCTTAGGCGGAGTAAGAGTTATAAAAGCTTTTAATGCCGAAGAGCAAGAAACTATCAGTTTCGAAAAAGGAGTAAATCGTTTGTATTTAAACGTAAAAAAGAGTTTAACAGCTACTGCAATTATTAGTAGTTCTTCTGTTTTTTTAATTGGACTTGCGTCCACTGGAATTATGGGAATTGGAGGTTACTTCATGATGGGAGGAAGCATGACAATGGGAGAATTTCTTTCCTTTACTTTGTTGCTTGGATTCATGATTGCACCCCTTGTTCAAATGGGAAATATTGGAAGTCAACTGACAGATGCCATGGCAGGGCTTGATAGAACTCAAGAATTAATGAACATGAAAGAAGAAGACGATCCTGAGGTGAGAACAGAGTTCTTAAAAGAAATTAAAGGACATATTGAATTCCAAGATGTTTCTTTCAGCTATGAGGAAAACAAAGAAGTATTGCACCATATTTCTTTCGAAGCTAAGCCAGGAAGTGTAACCGCTTTGGTGGGTTCATCCGGTTCTGGAAAAACTACTATTGCAGGTTTAGTTGCCACTTTTTTGAATGCAAAATCAGGTAAGGTAACCATAGATTCTGTAGATATTTCTACTGTTAATTTGGGCAGTTATAGAAAACATTTGGCTGTGGTATTGCAAGATGATTTCTTATTTGAAGGAACAATAAGAGAAAATATTTTATACCCAAGACCAGGTGCTTCCGAAGAGGAACTGCAACAAGCTGTGAATGCTGCTTACGTAAATGAATTTACAGATAAGTTTGAAGACGGATTAGAAACAATTATTGGAGAAAGAGGAGTTAAATTATCGGGGGGACAAAGACAGAGAATTTCTATCTCAAGAGCTATTTTGGCCGACCCAAAAATCATTATTTTGGATGAAGCAACCTCAAATCTAGATACAGAAAGTGAATCGTACATTCAAAAAAGTTTGAACGAACTAATGAAAAACAGAACTACTTTTGTTATTGCCCACAGATTGAGTACAATTCGTAAAGCAGATCAGATATTGGTTATCGAAGACGGTAAGATTTGTGAGCGTGGAACTCATAATGAATTATTGGCAACCGAAGGAAGATACCATGAGCTGCATACTTACCAGAGTAGAATTTAATTAGTTATTTGTTCTCCATGCAATTCAACACAATCCTTTGTTATGAAACGCTTTTTTTTTCATTTCGAGTGAAATTGTTTTGAGTGAAAGCGAAAATAAATTTGTATCGAGAGAGGTCATTGCACTTTTTTTGAAAAATTCTGCTAAATAAATTAAATGCTTTTCGCTATAATAATTGCCTTTTCCCTTGTAAAGACTCATTATTCTTCTATCTTAATAAGGATATAAGATAAATAAACAAGCTAGTTCAAGATACTTTTTGAATTATCGAGAAAATCGATTATCTTTACCAACTTTAAAAACCAAGCTAAATTTCATTATTGCTATTTATCTTGCAATAA
>CAJJDF010000048.1 GCA_905182785.1 uncultured Flavobacteriales bacterium | reverse complement strand
AGGAAATGCAACACCAGAAGCTGAGCAAGGGCTAAACATTGGTAGAATGGTTTCACTAATGGGGTTAGATTCCGAAAAAGTGCCAGGGATGACCGTGAATAGGTATTGTTCTTCGGGATTAGAAACGATTGCAATTGCCTCTGCAAAAATTAACTCTGGAATGGCAGATTGTATCATTGCAGGTGGAGTAGAAACTATGTCGCCAATTCCTTTTGGAGGTTGGAGATTAGTGCCAAATGCTAGTGTTTCTAAAAAAAGTCAAGAATGGTATTGGGGAATGGGATTAACTGCTGAAGCAGTTGCTAACCAATATGGAGTTACTCGTGACCAACAAGATGAATTTGCAGTAAACTCTCACGCCAAAGCAGAAAAAGCAATTGATAGTGGAAGGTTTAAAGACGATATCGTTCCAATTTTTGTGGATGAAACGTATTTGGATGAAAACGAGAAACAGCAGACTAGACAAATAATCTGTGATACAGATGAAGGAGTAAGAAGAGGAACAAACAAAGAAGGATTAGCAAGGTTGCGTCCTGTATTTGATTCAAGAGGAAGTGTAACTGCTGGAAACTCTTCACAAACTTCGGATGGAGCTGCTTTTGTAATGGTCGTTTCTGAGAAATTCATGAAAGAAAATAACCTAACACCAATCGCACGATTAATGTCTTATTCAGTTGCAGGACTTGAACCAAGAATTATGGGAATGGGACCTTTGTATGCAATGCCAAAAGCATTGAAACAAGCAGGACTTTCTATGAATGACATAGAACAAATAGAATTGAATGAAGCTTTTGCTTCACAGTCTGTAGCCGTAATGAACGAGCTGAACTTGAATCCTGATATCGTAAATGTAAACGGTGGTGCAATTGCACTGGGTCATCCACTTGGCTGTACAGGAGCAAAATTATCGGTACAGTTATTTAACGAAATGAGAAAAAGAGGGCAGAAATATGGCGCAGTAACTATGTGTGTAGGAACTGGACAAGGTGCTGCTGGGATATATGAACTTTTATAAATAAGGCATTAGAACCTAGGTTTTAGATAATAGATTTAGGATTCTTTGAGAAATTAAATAACAAATACTGTATTTATAGATCTAACATCTATAATCTAACATCTAAAAATCTAAAGAAAAATGGAAGCAATAAAAGGAGGTGAATTTTTAATCAAAGAAACAAAAGCAAGCGAAATATTCATCCCGGAAGAATGGACGGAAGAGCAGAAAATGCTTGCCGATATGTGTAAAGATTTTATTAAAACTGAAATTATGCCCCATTTGGATAGAATGGATTCTATGGAAGAAGGTTTTATGCCTGCCTTGATGGAAAAAGCTGGAGAATTAGGATTATTGAGCATCTCTATTCCTGAAGAATTGGGGGGAATGGGAATGGATTTTAAAACAAGTATGTTAGCAACTGAAAGTTTAGGAGGAAGTTACTCTTTCTCTGTAGCTTATGGAGCTCACACGGGAATTGGAACTTTACCCTTATTATACTATGGAACAGAAGAACAAAAAGCAAAATATATCCCAAGATTAGCTTCTGGAGAATGGAAAGCTTCTTATTGTTTGACTGAACCAAGTGCAGGAAGTGATGCAAACTCAGGAAAAACAAAAGCAGTACTTTCTGAAGATGGAAAACATTATTTAGTTACTGGACAGAAAATGTGGATTACTAATGCTGGTTTTTCTCAATTGCATACTGTTTTTGCTAAAATTGATGATGACGAAAAATTAACTGCTTTCTTAATTGAAGCAGATAGTGAAGGAATCACTTTGAATGCTGAAGAAAAGAAGATGGGAATTAAGGGATCCTCTACTCGTCAGGTTTTTTACAACAATGTAAAAGTGCCTGTTGAAAACTTGCTTTCTGAAAGGGAGAATGGGTTTAAAATTGCTTTGAACATCTTAAATATTGGAAGAATTAAATTGTCTATTGGAACAACTGGAGCTTCCAAAGAAATTGTAACCGAATCAGCAAATTATGCGAACGAAAGAGAACAATTTGGCCGACCAATTGCAAAATATGGAGCAATAAGAAATAAAATTGGTAAAATGACTACTTGGATTTTCGCCAATGAATCGGCAAATTACAGAGCAGCACAAAATATTGATGATGCCATTAAAGTCTTAGTAGATGGTGGAATGAGCAAAGAAAAATCAACACTGAAAGGGATTGAACAATTTGCACCTGAGTGTGCCTTGTTAAAAGTTTCTGGGTCTGATTGTTTAGATTTTGTTGTAGATGAGGGGGTTCAAATTCATGGAGGGATGGGTTATTCTGCCGAGACTTTGGTAGAAAGAGCTTATCGAGATGCAAGAATCAACAAGATATTTGAAGGAACAAACGAAATTAATAGAATGCTATTAGTAAACATGATTCTTAAAAAAGGAATGAAAGGAGAGTTAGACTTAATGGGGCCAGCTATGAAAGTAGCAGATGAATTAATGTCTGTTCCTAGTTTTGAAGAAGGAGAAACTGGATTATTTGCAGAGCAAAAAAAATCTATTGCTGGATTTAAAAAAGCTGTTTTGATGGTTGCAGGCTCTGCTGTTCAAAAACTAATGGCTACACTTGCTAAGGAGCAAGAAATATTGATAAATAATGCCGACATGATTATTGATACTTATTTGGCAGAATCAATGATGTTACGTGTAGAGAAATTAGTTTCAATGAAAGGGGAAGAAGCCTGCAAAGATCAGATAGAAATGGTGAAAGCATTTATTTATGATGCTTCGGATAGAATCAATAAAGCTGGGAAAGATGCGATTAGCTCCTTTGCAGAAGGAGATGAACTTAAAATGATGCTGATGGGATTGAAAAGATTCACGAAACACGCTCCTTTCAATATAAAAGCTGCTTACCAACAAGTTGCAATAAAAGTGATAGAAAAGAATGAGTATTGTTATTAGTTTCGTTAAAACTATGTTAATTTAGCGTATACAACAACTCATATGACTCAAATTATAAACCATGACAATCAAATAGTTATAGAAAAGCAAAAGCTAAATGCTTTACTTGAAATAACTAATTCTGTAAATAAAAACTACAAGGTTGCTGATTTACTTTCTCAATTTGAAAATGTGATGAAAGATTATATTGGGATTTCCAAGTTAGCTTTTATTAATGATCATCAAAACTGGGATTGTATTCTTAAGTATGGGATTGGTGAGGTTTGTAAAGATTTTGTATACAAAAATTTACTCCCTTATGAACAGACAATATTGGTAAGGGAAACAGAATTAAAAGGGCTAGAAGACTTCGATATATTATTGCCTGTTTTCCATAAAGAAAGACCTCTTTCTTATTTACTAATTGGCGGAATTAATGAAGAAGAAATGCTTGGATTTATACAAAACCATGTTGGTTTTGTACAAACAATTGCCAATGTTGTTTCGGTTGCTATCGAAACAAAAAAACTAGTTAAGGAACTAATCGCTAAAAAACTGGAAGAAAAGGATATGGAAATGGCCGCAGAAATGCAAAAACTACTCCTTCCTAACAATCTTCCTACCAATCATTTGATAGATATTTCTGCTACTTACATTGCCAAACACATGGTGAGTGGAGATTATTATGATTTTATTCGTATTGATGAAGATGAGTATGTTTTTTGTATTGCTGATGTTTCTGGAAAAGGAATGCCAGCTGCAATGCTTATGTCAAATTTTCAAGCAACATTACGTGCAAACGTAAAATATAATCACCATAATTTAACTCTTGAAGGTTTAATTATAGAGCTAAATAGAAGTGTATTAAGTGCTGCAAATGGTGAAAAATTTATTACTTTTTTCATAGGTTATTACAATGAAAAATCTAGAAATTTAAAGTACGTAAATGCGGGTCACAATTATCCAATTTTGTGTCAAAATAATAAAATTTATGAGTTAAAAACAGGGTGTACTGCGTTAGGTATTTTTGAAACATTACCAACGATAGAGACTAAAGAAATAAAACTGGAATCAAATACTATAATTGTGTGTTATACGGATGGTTTAGTTGAAGCAGAAAATAGTGAAGGTGAGCAATTTCAAACTGATCGATTATCGGAAGCAATTGTTGCGAACAGTTACCTCAATATGAAACAGATGAATAGTTCTTTAATAAAAGAAATTTCTGAATATAAAGGGGAAAATGAATTGCCTGATGATGTAGCAATCCTAAGTTTGAGAATTATATAAATCTATCGATTTTATAAGATTTTCCTCCTTTTTTTCTATTCTCCAAGATTTAGCTGTATCCGTCAAAAAGTTATGTGATTTTAAAAATTCTACTTGCATTTTATTAAACTCTTGCTCAGTATTTACGACTTTATTTTCTATAAATTCTCTCATCAGTTTATTACTTATGTCTTCAAAATCGTCTCGTCCAAGATAATCAACATCAGCATCTTTCATTATTTCCTCTAGGATGTTTTGAGGTTTATGATTCCTTTTTGTTGCAATAATGAGTCGAGTAACTTTTTCGATTTGCTTTACATTAAATCCATACTTTGGCATTAATTCTTTTGCAAACCTTGCTCCTATTTCCTCATTTTCATCATATCTTTCTATAAAACCAACATCATGGAACAATGCAGCCGTTTTAAGTAATAATATATCTTCGTTATATATTTCTTCTCCAAACCCTAAAAATTCTACCGCATTCATAACATTTAATGCGTGTTTTTCTGTGTGGTAATAAATATTTTGTGGTAGATTAGTTTTAATTAACTTAGTTATCTCCCTTACCATTAAGATATAATCTGGGACAATCATTTTTAACTCATTTGCATATTGCCAAAATATCTTATTTGGAATCACTCCTTCTTTATCTGCTGACAATTCTTTTTTAATCCTTTTTACATAATACATAGAGATTTTTCCCACGTTTTTAGTGTCAATATCTCCTCTTTCTTCACAATCGAAATAAGGGTAGATATCTCGGTAAGTTTCTTCAGAGATGTTTACTTTTCCAGGAGATCCAGCCTCTTGAAGCCTACTCGCAATATTTACTGAACTCCCCCAAACATCAAACATAGGCCTTTTTGTATCCAGAACTCCCGCAGCAATTTCTCCTGTGGTAATCCCTACTCTTATTTCCCAATCAATGTTTTTAGTCGCATTTACTTGTTTAACAGAGTTTTGCATTTGCAATCCTGCTATAACTGTATAAATCGGATTTTGTATGTTTTTTTTAGGAACTCCTCC
>CAJJDF010000047.1 GCA_905182785.1 uncultured Flavobacteriales bacterium | reverse complement strand
TATTATGCACCGGCAATAGCAACTGTAAATTATAATTTCTGTACGGGTGATAGTGTTATGATATTAGGAAACTGGTATTATGCTGCTACTACTTTTATGAATACAATAGTTGGAGATTCATCTCATGGATGTGATAGCGTTACTACTCACAATTTAACTACAAGAACTGTTTCGCCAGCACTTAACCTAGGAGCTGATCTTGTATCTTGTGTTGATGGAGGTGTGACAGTATATGCTTCTTCAGCTTATGACACTTACAACTGGAGTACAGGTGGTACAACTAATAATGTATTAATTGTAAATGGAGCTCTATCAGGAGTAGGTACTACCAATCATATATTAACGGTAACACAAGCATCTTCAGGATGTACTGCTACTGATGATATTAATGTTACATTCAACAGTTGTGTAGGATTAAATGAAGTAGATGCAGACTTAAACGTTAATCTATACCCTAACCCAGCTAATAACTTTGTAACTATTGAGATCTTTGATAAATACAATGAAGGAAACTTAAAACTTGAGATACTAAACTCAATTGGACAAGTTGTTTCTTCAAGAAATATTTCAAGCTCAAATGAAAAAGTAATTATGGATGTGAACAACTTTAGTAAAGGTATGTACCTTGTGAGAATTTCTTCTGACAAATTATATATGACTAAAAAACTTATTATTCAGAAATAAGAAATAGAAAAAACTCTATAAAACTCCTTTCGTTAATTCGGAAGGAGTTTTTTTTGTTATAAACTGAATGATAAAAATCATTGTAGTATTGGTAAAAATTGTATTTTTATATTTCCTCTTTAAAAAAGTAACAAAAACACAAAGAGGGAGTTTATATAACATATGAATACGAATACTTACAAAACCTTTTTTTTACAAATAATACTAAGCTTATTTTGCTCCTTAGCATTGTCAATCAGCACATTTTCACAAGTTGATTTTGTAATGAAATTTGAAGGAAAAGTAAAAGATGACAATGGGAAAGTTATGTCAGGAGCAACAGTTAAAATTTTTCAAAATGGAAAAGAAGTAAATTCTATTATAACGGATGCGAAAGGTGGGTTCAAAACAAAATCTTTCTATTATGGTCCTTTATATAAAATAGTAATTAGTAAAGGAAATCATACGGTCAATAATTTCGAGATTAATAGTAGAAATTATGATGAAGAAAGATTACAAGCCGAAGTTGTTGTTCCTATAAAAGCAGAACTATTTCAAAAACAAGAAGGGATAAACTATTCTATCGTGGAAAAAAAACCGATAGAAAAATTTGCAATAAATAAAGTTACTGGACAAATTACTGATGATGCTGATTATTACGATAATAGAAAATTAGAAATAAAAGATTATTTCAAAAAACTGGCAAAAGATGCCAAGAACAAAGAAAAACAATTCAATGATTTAAAAAAATCTGGAGATGATGCATTTGCTAAAAAAGATTACGGCAAAGCTATTGATGAATGGAAAAAAGCATTAAACATAAAAGAAGATGACCCCTTAGCAGAAAAGCTAACGGATGCTGAAATTAAATATGAAGATATTTTAGAGGCAAAAGAAAAGAAACGCAAGATGATGAAAATCATCAAAGAAGGGGATGCAATGGTTGCCTTATTAAAATTTGAAAATGCTAAGGAAAAATATGAAGCTGCTGAAAGTCTTCTTCCAAAAAATAAAATCCCTAAGGACAAATTAAAAGAATTACAAATAAAGATTGACAATCAAGGAGAAGCTAAAAAAGAAAAAAAATATAAAGAGCTTATAGCTCGAGCACAAATAAAAATTAATTCTGAAAGTTTTGATGAAGCTAAAACTCTATTGGCCCAAGCACAAAAGATACTACCAAAAAATAAAATAGTTCCTAGCAAGCTAAAGGAAATTGATAAGATAATTAAAAATTTAGCTGAAAAGAAAGCTAAAGAAGAAGCTGCTACAAAGAAAAAAGCTGAAGAGGAAGCTGCAGCAAAGAAAAAAGCCGAAGAGGAAGCTGCAGCAAAGAAAAAAGCTGAAGAAGAAGCTGCAGCAAAGAAAAAAGCCGAAGAGGAAGCTGCAGCAAAGAAAAAAGCTGAAGAGGAAGCCGAGGCAAAGAAAAAAGCTGAAGAAGAAGCTGCAGCAAAGAAAAAAGCTAAAGAGGAAGCTGCAGCAAAGAAAAAAGCTGAAGAGGAAGCAAGATTAGAAGCAGAAGCGCTCGCTAAACTTACTGCAGAAAAGAATGCAGCAGAAAAAGCTAGGTTAAATTTGGAAGCATTAGCTAAGCAAAAAGCAGAGGAAAAAGCCAAAGAAAAAGCAAGATTAGAAGCGGAAGCATTCGCTAAACTTAAGGCAGAAAAGAATGCAGCAGAAAAATCTAGGTTAAATTTGGAAGCATTAGCTAAGCAAAAAGCAGAGGAAGAAGCCAAAGAAAAAGCAAGATTAGAAGCAGAAGCACTCGCTAAACTTAATGCAGAAAAGAATGCAGCCAAAAAAGCTAGGTTAAATTCAGAAGCATTAGCTAAGAAAAAAGCAGAGGAAGAAGCCAAGGAAAAAGCAAGATTAGAAGCGGAAGCACTCGCTAAACTTAATGCAGAAAAGAATGCAGCAGAAAAAGCTAGGTTAAATTCGGAAGCATTAGCTAAGCAAAAAGCAGAGGAAGAAGCCAAACGCAAGGCAAATGAATTAGCAAGTAAGGAAGCTCTTGCAGAAGCAAAAAGAGAAAGAGAAAAAAAATACACTTCTTTAATAACTAAAGCAAAAAATCAATTTAATGAAAATGACTATGTCTCAGCAAAAAACACTTATAATTCTGCGCTTAGTATAAAACCAAATGAAGCTTTTCCTAAACAGAGAATCAGTACAATCAATAGTATATTAAATAAGCTAGCTCAAGAAAAAAGAAATTCGATTGAAAGTACAGATGATTATTTTAATATTGATGCAAACTTGTACGGAACAGAGGTGGATATGTCTGGAGATGATGGCACTTTCCTTTTAACAAAAATTGAGGATAACTCTGACAGAAGAAAATATATGGAACTAAAAAGATATATTGATTCAACTGTTTCTAACAACAAAAATTCAGACTTAAGGGATACTGATTTCTCTCAATTAACTTACCAAAAATTTGAAGAATTATCTGATAAAATTGCTAAAAACATAGGGTCAAACGATTATGGTAGAAATGGAAGTATGACATCCATTAGCTTGTATTTGAATGCTTATACAGAAGATACGAAAAATCAAAATAAAGTTGCTACTAAAAATTCATTAGCAAATTATGAAGCTTTAGACAGGCTTAACGATCAATACAGTGACATAAATACAGATTTAGCTATTAGAAATAATGGCTTGGGTGGAGAGTATCAGAGATATGCTGATAATAATGCGGAATTAATGAAGATTAAGAGCCTAAATCACCTCAAGACAAACGAAGAGATATTTTCTGAGATAGAAGAATTTAAAAATAAATTAGCTAAAGAAAATAGGTACAAGCAAATCACAGAAAAAGAGAAAGATGCTCAATATATTAAATACAATGAATTGATATTTGATAAAAATAAAGAGCTAGCTGAGAAGGAACAAATTAGTCAGAAATTTGAAATTGATTATTTAGAAAGCACAGTGGAAATTTTAAAGGAAAAGAGGGAAAATGGAAATGAAAAAATCGGCACTCACAATAATGAATATATAGAATATACTGAATCTGTAGCTGATGTAACTAGTGGACTACAAAAATCCTCTTCTGCTAAAATCGCTTCTACCAATGAAGAAATTGGAGAATTAAAAGAGAAAATTGCTTCTGAAACTGCAACAAATCAGGACAGAGTAAAACAATTCTCAGAAGAATACAATATTCTCAATGACAGACTAGTTACTAAGAATAATGAACTGGCGGATGCAGATAAAGAAAGTCAAAAAAGAATTAATGCAGAAATAGATAAAATTAATGACAACTTAGTAGAAAATGCTGTTTCTGGAGATGAACAAATTAAAGAAAACATTAAATTACTAGTTGACTATATTGAGGAAAGAGTTGATGCACAAAAAATTCAGAAAAAAGAAAATGGCGAAAAGTCTTTGGAATCAGATAAAGAAATCACAAAGATAAAAGATAATCTATTTGTCCAAAAATCGGATGAAATTAAGAATGAATTGGCATTGTTATTTCCAGAAGGAGTTACTCAAAAAGTATATCAAACGAAAAATGATTTTGGAGAAATAACCTCAATTACTGTAAGAAGAGTAGTTGTTGTTGGCAATAAAGGAGATGATTATATGTATAAAAAATCTAAATCAGGGAGTTATTATTTCAAAAATGGGAAATCTATTTCTGAAAGCACTTGGGATTTAGAGACCTCTGGTACAATACTACAATAACTGTATGAAAAAGTTGTTTTTTATAATATGTGTTTCAATCTGTATTTCTTGTAATTCACAATTAGATAAGGCAATAGAATATAACAATACTTTATTAAAAGAACAACAATGGATTAGTTCTGAAATAAAATCTTACCTCGATATAATTAAAGACACTTCACAAACTGAGAGACTAGAAGAAGCGAAAAGACAATTGCTAATTGATATTGAAGAAAGTATCATTAAGGTTGAAAAATTAACTGATTTTAATGGAAACTTTGAATTCAAAAGAAGTGTTATTGCAGTATTAAATACATATCATGAGGGTGTGAAAACAGATTATGATGCAATTGCCACTTATCAACTCCTTCCTACTTCCGAAAAAACGCAAGATAAAAAGTGGCAGGCAGAACAACATGCCATTTATGCAGATGAAATCATTTCTAAAAAAGAAGATTATTTTATCCTCATGCAACAGAAATTTGCAAAGGAGAATAACATAGATTTAGATTAAATAGGAAGGTTTAATAAATTCTGGTACTGTATTTTTTTACTTGTTTATCTAGTGTTTTGGCTTTACCCTCCATAACAGAATCTAATAATTTCCAAAAAGGAGCTTGATGGTTTTTTTCTTTGGTATGAGCCAATTCATGAAGAATCACATAATCTTGAAGTTCAATTGGCAATCGTAACAAATGGAGAGAAAAACTAATGTTATTCTGGTAAGAACAACTCCCCCATCTCGTTACAGTATTTCTTATAGAAACCTTATTGTAGGCAAAACCATGCTTAGCTGCTAATTCTTGGGTTCTTTGAGGTAAAGTTTCCTTTGCTTCTACTCGCCAAGATTCTTCAATAGATTTACGGATAAACTTCTGTGTATCTTCTGAGTAAACATCAAATTCTATTGGAATTTTGATAATAATTAATCCATTTATCAACTTGGTTTTTAATTTTTCCCCTCCTTCTCTTATGATTTTTAACGCATGTAAATTGGTCTTGAATTCCGTATTTTCATCAAAAACTGTTCTTCCAACTTCTTTGCTTTTAATTTCGCTCAAGTTTTTAACAATCCATTCTTTTTTCAAATTCAAAAATCTTCTTGATGCTTTGTAACTCATGTAATAAGGCATTGTTACTACCACTCCATGAAATGGTTTAATAGAAATCCTTAAGTTTTTTGATCTTTTACTTTTTACAAAAGTAACTTTTCCAATCCCATCTATGTTCTCAATTTTACTCATTAGAATTTTAATCTTAGTTGTGGATTTTCTTTCACTTCTACTTCATTTCTTTTCAAATTAGAAACAGACAGTCCTAGTAATCTTACTGGTTTTTCTAGTTCAAACTCCTCCTTAAGAATCAATCGCCATGCATCCTTCAAATTATCTTTAAGAGATACAAAATACTTAAACGTATTACTCCTGGTTACCTGAGTAAAATCATTGTATTTAATTTTTACTGTAATTGTTTTTCCTTTTGCACTCGCTTTATTCATCCTTCTCGCTAGCTCTTCAGACAAATCATCCAGCTTGTCATTAATTATTCGCAAGTCATAAATGTCTTTAAAATAGGTGTGCTCTACTCCTATCGATTTTCTTATTCTATTTGGATTCACACTTCGATTATCATTTAATCTAACAATATCATAATAATGTTGTCCTGCTTTTCCAAAATTCTGAGTCAAATAATCAAGTCCTTTCGTTTTAAGCTGTTTTCCGGTAAAAATTCCATGTTGGTACATTTTGGAAGCCGTAACTTTTCCGATCCCAAAAAAACGCTCTATGGGCAGTGAATCGATATAATCTGGTGCCAGTTCAGGAGTGATAACGGTTAAGCCATCCGGCTTGTTTTCATCCGAAGCAATTTTCGCCAAAAACTTATTGAAAGAAACTCCGGCAGAAGCCGTTAAATTAAGTTCTTCTTTTATATCTCTTCTTATGTCCATAGCGATTTGAGTCGCAAAAAATTCATTTTTTTTATTGCTAGTAACGTCCAAATATGCCTCATCCAGAGAAAGTGGTTCAATTAAATCGGTATAGCGCGAAAATATTTCTCTTATCTTGACTGAAATTTCTTTATACCGTTCAAATCTTGGTTTTACAAAAATAAGGTGAGGACAAAGTCGAGCAGCAATAATAGACGGCATAGCCGATTTTATTTTGTATTTTCTTGCTTCGTAACTCGCAGCAGCCACAACTCCCCTTTCTTTACTCCCTCCCACAGCAATAGGTTTCCCTAGTAATTCGGGGTTGTCTAGTTGTTCTACAGAAGCATAAAATGCATCCATATCCACATGGATAATTTTTCTTATTTGTACAATTTCTTCCATAAAAAATCCCGATTACTTATTAAAAGTAATCGGGATAAATTTAGTGTTTTATTCTTAGTTATTCAATAATCTGAATCAGATTAAAATCCAACTATAAGACTATTATTCTCTTTGCAAGAGAATCAATCTTTATCAGAATCATTCTTCCCCGTAAATCTATAGTTCAATCCAATTGTTGTAATTAACAACTGATCTTGGAAGTTTTTATCCTTAGAAGACCTGTCATCAAAATCATCATTCCACATGTAAGTATACTTTGACATTAGGTTAATTCCTAATTTTTCAGAAATAGCAAAGTTAATTCCTATTCCTCCCAAAAGATTTACATCAACTGACATGTTTTTACTGTTTTCGGTATAATGATCCGCAAAAGAAACTCCCTCTCCAAATCCAAAAACTAAATAAGGTTGAAATAAACTAGATTCTTTTAACCATTTTCCATTATTAAATTTCATTTTAGCCATGATATTAAAATCTAAAAATTTAGTTTCAAAAAAACTCGTGCTATCTCCGTTATCAAGGTTACTGTAAGTTACCATTCCCATAAAATCAAACCAAGGTGTTAAGTATTTTGAAAAAGAAACACCAAACGCAGCATTTTGTTTCCCTGTGAAAAATTCATTATCAATATCTCCACGATATTCTTGTGTACCAAAATGAACTCCTACATTCAAATCATTTTTTTTTGTTTGAGCATTTGAAAAAGTAAAACTTACTAATGCAATCCCTAATAATATTATTTTTTTCATTGTTTGTATTTAAAATTTTATGATCCGACAGAAATGAGATTCATTGTCAACAAATATACTTTAACTATCGAATAACACAATAGATGTTCAATGCCTTTTTGTCACTTAAATTCATTTATTATACTACAAATGTATAATTATGGCGCATAATACAGAATGGTATTAATTTTGAAATATAGTTTTCAAATAAAAAACAACACTTAATATAATGGCAAAAGGAAAAATTAATGTACAAACGGAAAATATATTTCCGATAATTAAGAAGTTCTTATACTCGGATACCGAAATATTCTTGAGAGAATTAGTGTCTAATGCAGTAGATGCATCACAAAAACTAAAAACGCTTTCATCCTTAGGAGAATACAAAGGAGAAGTGGGAGAATTACAAGTAGAAGTAATTCTAGATAAAGAAGCAAAAACACTTACCGTAAAAGATAACGGAATAGGTATGACGGGAGAAGAAGTTGATAAATACATCAACCAAATTGCTTTCTCTGGAGCTGAGGAATTTGTACAAAAATACAAAGACTCTGAAGGTGCAAATGCAATGATTGGACATTTTGGTCTAGGATTTTATTCTTCTTTTATGGTTTCAGAAAAAGTAGAAATAAACACTTTATCGTTCAAAGAAGGATCGCAAGCAGTACAATGGACTTCGGATGGAACTCCAGAATATACGCTTGAAGACATAGACAAAAAAGATAGAGGAACGGAAATAGTGATGCACATTGCCGAAGATTCTATAGAATTTATAGAAGAAGCAAGAATTACTAATATCCTTAATAAATACTGCAAATTCTTACCCGTAAATATCAAATTTGGTTCTAAAACTGAATACATAGATAGCCCAACTGGTGAAAAAGATGAAGAAGGAAAACTGAAAAAAGACCCAATTGAAGTAGCAAATATTATTAATAATACTGCCCCAACTTGGACTAAAGCTCCTACAGAATTAGAAACAGAAGACTACGATAATTTCTACCAGGAATTATATCCAATGTCTGAAAAACCTTTGTTTCACATCCATTTGAATGTAGATTATCCTTTCAACTTAACAGGAATTCTTTATTTCCCGAAATTGAAAAAGGATATTCAAATCCAAAAAAATAAAATACAATTGTATTCGAACCAAGTATTCATTACCGATTCTGTAGAGAATATTGTTCCTGAATTTATGCAATTGTTACACGGAGTTATAGATTCACCAGATATTCCATTAAATGTCTCGCGTTCTTATTTACAAAGCGATAGCAATGTGAAGAAAATCTCTTCTTATATTACTAAGAAAGTAGCCGATAAATTGAACTCTATGTTCAAAGATAACCGTGAAGATTTTCAATCTAAATGGGAAGACATCAATGTATTTATAGAGTATGGAATGTTATCGGACGATAAATTTTATGACAGAGCAAAGAAATTTAGCTTACTAAAAAATACAAAAGGAGAGTTTTTTACTTACGAAGAATACAATGAAAAAGTAAAAGAAACTCAAAAAGACAAAGACGATAAAATTGTTTATTTATACACGAATAACGAAGAAGAGCACCATGCTTTAATTGAAAGTGCTACAAACAAAGGATATGACATCTTAATATTGGATAGCCCTTTAGCTCCTCACTTTATTTCTAAATTGGAACAATCTCTTGAAAACGTTTCATTTGCAAGAATAGATTCTGACACAATAGAAAAACTGATTGCAAAAGACGAAGAGCAACCAAGTAAATTGACAAAGGAAGACGAAGAAAAATTAAAGCCTGTAATAGAAGAAGTTGCTGGAAAAGAAAGGTTTTCAGTTGACTTTCAAAGCTTGAGTGAATCGGACAGTCCAATGCAAATTACTGAAGCAGAATTCATGAGAAGAATGAAAGAGCAACAAGCACTTAGTGGTGGAGGTGGAATGGGATTCATGGGAAATATGCCAGAAATGTATAACCTAGTTGTGAACACAAATCACCCCTTGATTTCGAAAATATTAGAAACAAAAACCGATAAAAAGAAAAAACAACTGATACAACAAGCTACCGATTTGGCATTACTTGCAAAAGGATTGCTAAAAGGAAAAAAGCTAACGGAGTTCTTGAAACGAAGTGTAGATATCATTAAATAACACCCAGTCGGGTGGTTTTTTTAAAAAAAAATAACCATTAAAATGAGCTACTAACCGTAGCTCATTTTTTTTGAAAAATTTTAAGAAATATATTTATATTGTATTAGTACAAACTAAAAACTAAAAAAATGGATTTAGATAAAAGAATAGAAAGTGTGAAAAATAGCTCTGCTTTGAAGAAATATTGGAAATGGATATTATTGGTAGTAGTTGTCTTATGGTCATGGTCTGGCTATAATGGATTGGTAAAAGCACAAGAACCAATTGCAAATGCATGGGGAAATGTGGAAACAGAATATCAATCTAGAACGGATAAAGTTTCCGTAATTGCAAAAATCGTTAAAAACGCAGCAAACTTCGAAAGACAAACCCTAACAGATGTAATTGAAGCAAGAAGTAAAGCAACCTCTATACAGTTGGATGTAAAAGATTTGACACCAGAAAATATGGCCAAGTTTGAAGCAGCCCAAGCCCAATTAACTGGAGCATTAAGCAGACTGATGGTAACTGTAGAAAGATACCCAGAATTGAAAGCTACGGATGCTTTTAGAGATTTTCAGGCACAATATGAAGGAATGGAAAACAGAATTGCAAAAGCAAGAAGAGATTTTAATGGAGTTGTAAGACCGTATAACGTTAAAATCAAAAAATTTCCTAAGAATCTATTAGCTAAAGCATTTGGATTTACTGAAAAGGATTATTTCAAAGCAAATGAAGGAGCAGAGAATGCACCTGCAGATATTAATTTAGGATTTGAAAACTAATTATGAGTGTAGCTAAATTTTTAAACCCAGAAGAAGAAAGTCAAATTCTGGAAGCAATTCGTATTGCCGAAACGAATACCTCTGGAGAAATTCGAGTTCATTTAGAAACCGAATGCAAAACAGAAGTACTAGAAAGAGCACAACTTGTTTTCAAAAAACTGAACATGCATAAAACAAAACTCCGAAATGGAGTCTTGTTTTATATCGCTACAGATAGCCATCATTTTGCCATTTTAGGAGATAAAGGGATTGACAAAAAAGTGCCAAAAGATTTTTGGGACAAAACAAAAGAAACAGTCCTTTCAAGATTCAAAAATAAGGAAATAACAAAAGGGCTGGAAGAGGGAATCCTTGAAGCTGGAGAACAACTAAAGAAATTCTTTCCTTACCAAAGTGATGACAAGAATGAATTATCAGACGAAATCTCTATTGGAGAATAAATCCATAATGGATACTATTTTTTTTGGGAAACTATCTCACCACTAATAAAATTAAGTGTCAAACAATTAACCAACTACCTATTATTAATGATAAATAAAAGCCTACTCTTATTAACCGCAATACTCTTTTCAGTTTCAATTGGATTTGGACAAGCAGAATGCTTTCCAAACACAGAAGCTTATAAACTTATCTATGACGAAGGAAATGTTCTTTCTCCTGCCGAAGAACAAGCTCTTAATTTCAAACTGAATGAATTTACAAAGAGAACTTCTAATGTAATAGTTGTTTTGACTGTTCCCGATTTTTGTGGGACAGACAAATCTCAATTTGCTATTGAGTTTGGTGATCAACTAGGAATAGGAAGAGACGATAAAGAAAATGGATTAGTTTTTTTAGTAAAACCTAAAGTTGGAACTGCTCGTGGAGAAGTATTTATTGCAGTAGGAACAGGATTACAAGGAGCTATTACAGATGCTGGAACAAGAAGAATTATTGATTATGAAGTAATTCCTTATTTTAAGCAAGGAAGTTACGTAGGTGGAATAACTGCGGGAACTCAAACTCTTATGCGACTTGCAGAAGGAGAAATTTCGGAATCTGATTATATTACTAGTAGTGGAGAAGGAAAATGGCTTATTATCATTATGGTTTTGATATTTGTCCTTATCATTTATCTTTCTCAAAAATATGGAGACGGAGGAAATGACGATTGGGAAAACTACGACCGAAATGGAAAACACAAAAATAAACGAAGAAGCAGTGCA
The DNA here is from genome assembly GCA_905182785.1 of uncultured Flavobacteriales bacterium. Lineage (GTDB taxonomy): Bacteria > Bacteroidota > Bacteroidia > Flavobacteriales_D > CAJJDF01 > CAJJDF01. Next base: position 16,880 of record CAJJDF010000047.1, on the reverse strand, counting down.
ATTCCTTGGATATTTTTAGCGGGTTCTCGGGGTGGATTTGGAGGCGGAAGCTTCGGAGGAGGTGGAGGTGGCTTCGGAGGTTTTGGTGGTGGCGGATTCTCTGGAGGTGGAGCTGGAGGAAGTTGGTAGGTTAAATCTTTTTAACTTTTTTTAAAAGAAAACAGCCACTTTATTAAAGCAGCTGCCGTCTAAACAAAAAAAAGAAATATATGAATGCCATTCCCCAATGGCAGGTTTTCTGTAACGGTTCACTCAAAAAAATGAATGAAACGGGACAAAAGAGGTTTAGTTTCCTTTATCTATAAATATCCACTCAGGAATATTTGTATATTTATTGTAATCTTTCATGTCAATTTTTTTTAAAGGTTTATCCCTTTATCTGACACTAAGTAACAACAAATTTTTACTAAAAAAAGCGTGTTTTATTTAACGGTCCTTTTCATTTATTTATCGGTTGTTATATTCGATTTTAAAGGTTTTTGAAACTGTTTATTGGTAAAATCACAATCAATTTACACAAACCACTCTCCTATTTTATATATTTATTCTTAATTTAGAGTCTACAAGAAAAACGCAATGAGAATAAGAGCACTAATAGTTGATGACGAAGAATTGGCAAGAGAAAACCTCAAAATGATGATTGAGAGTTTTTGCCCTTCCATAGAAATTATTAGTACTGCTGAAAATAAAAATGATGCTAAAAACAAAATTAGCACTCTCAAACCCGAAGTTGTTTTTTTAGATATTTGCATGCCTTCCGGAACAGAAGGATTAACACTTTTGGATGAAATTGAAAACAAAGATTTCTTAGTTGTTTTTGTCACTGCGTTTAAAGAATATGCTCTTAAAGCTTTTAATGCCAATGCGGTTCATTATTTATTGAAACCGATTGATATAGATGAATTGATAGAGGCTGAAAAAAAAATTGAAGAACGCTTATCGTTACTTAATTCTAATCCAGAAACTAAAATTGACTATCAAAAAACGCTAGAAAATACTGCTCAAAGCATAAGAACAAAAAGTAATAAAAAGCTTACTATTTCACATAGCAGAGGAATAAAAATAATAGATCAAGCCGACATTGAATATATTGAGGCCAAAGGAAATTGCACGGATATTTTTTTCAAAGACAAAACTAGGTATACAGATACGAGAACCCTCAAAGTATATGAAAACTTGTTAAATCCAAATCAGTTTTTTAGAACACATAAATCATACATCATTAACCTCAACTACCTCAAAGAATATTTAACCTCTCTGGGAAATGTTGCCTTGTTGACTAGCGGGAAAGAAATCCCTGTATCTAGAAATAAGACCAAAGAATTCACTACTCTACTGAAAAATTTATAAAAAACGATATCTTTGTTTCTTTAATTCAATTTAAGCTTTTCATGGCCAAGAACAAACTAATGAAATTTGATGAAATGAAATCTATGGAAAGGGTTTTTGAACCTTCTATGGCAGAATTCATTGATGTAGACTATCCCTTACAAGGGAACTGGAACAAAGATGTTTTTAAGAATAATAATCCTATTGTTCTAGAATTGGGCTGTGGAAAAGGAGAATATTCTGTAGGTCTTGGGAGAAAATACCCAAACAAAAATTTTGTAGGAATAGACATAAAAGGAGCAAGAGTATGGAAAGGGGCGAAAGAAGCCAATGCAGAAAACTTGACTAATGTTGCTTTCTTGAGAAATGTAGTGGATTTTGTAGAACACTTTTTTGCTGAAGATGAAGTAGATGAAATATGGCTTACTTTCTCTGATCCTCAGCCAAAAAAACCAAATAAACGACTATCCTCTAGAGAGTTTGTAAAACGATACAAAAAAGTATTAAAACCAAACGGAATCATTCATTTGAAAACGGATAATACACTTCTGTATCATTCTACACTAGAAGAGATTGAAGAATACAGCTATGAAACATTAGTAAATTCAAATAACATTTACGAAAAAGATTGGGATAGTTTTAATAAAGAAACTCAGGATATTTTGAGTATTAGAACACATTACGAAACTCTATTTACCAAAAAAGGATTCAAAATAAAGTATGTTGCTTTTAGGGTAGACGATTAATTACTCCTCTACCGTAATCGATACATAATCCACATTTCCATTTATGGGTGGATTAATTTTTTTTATTGTAATGACTGTATTATATAAGGTAAAGTCTTCCAATTTTAATCTTTCAAGAATTCTGTAACCTACAGTTTCAATTAGCTTGGAACGAATTGCCATTTCTTCTTCCACTATTCTATTCACGATTACGTAGTCAATCGTCTTACTCAGCTCATCTTTCATTGCCGATTCCTTGAAATCGGTTGTGAGTTCGACATCAATAATGTATTCGTTTCCAATTTTTGCTTCTTCTTCTAAGCAACCATGGTACGCATATGTTTTAATTCCAATTACTGATACTTTATTCATTTGTTGGCATTTTTTTGAATACTGATTTTTTTTGTTGAAATAAATCAATCCCTTTTTTGAACTTTCTGATATTTACTTCAAACGAAATAGAATCTAAATTGATTGATGTTAATCTGTATTGGTTTATTCTGTAATAAACCAAAGCAGAATCTAATCTTTCATTATACGTTTTTATTGTATCCTCATTAAAATAAGGTAAAAAACCATCTCCTTCTAGTAATTGAGAAAACTGAATAAAAGAAATGACTTTTACTGGAGTAACATCCTTATATTTCTCTTCTTCCTTTCTCACTTTTTCCAATACTTTTTCCGAAACCTCTTTGTACTTATCTGTTAAGACATAGTACTCTTGGTTTTTTTTAAAATCATCATAACCAATATTATGCTTTTCAAAAACACCTTTGTAAAGAGTCATTGCAGAATCTTTTACTAGATCTTGATTGAGATTAAAATTAGATAATCCACCTTCCAATATATTAATGTCATAAATCAGTTCAATGAATTGCTCCTTTTTAATAAATGGCGAAGGTTTTTTACCAATATTCTCAGATTTACAACTTCCAAAAAAAAGTAATAGCACAAAGAAAGACCCATTTATTTTGACTAATTTATTCATTCCTAAGTTATAATTACCTGTTAAACGAAAGTCTTTGTCCGTTAGTCCCTTCAACTAACTTTCCTTTGTTCCACACTACGTTTCCACTAACTATTGTAGTTTCTATAGTCGACCCAAACTCTTCCCCTTCAAAAGGGGACCAGCCACATTTATACAACAAGCTTTCTTTGGTTACAGTTTGCTTCTTGTCTAAGTTAGCTATTACAATATCTGCAAAGTATCCTTCTCTCAAATATCCTCTTTTCTCAATCTGGAAACAAATTGCTAAATCATGACTAAATTTTTGTACAATATGAGTTAACTCTATTTTTCCTTGTTTGTATAATTCAAACATGGCAAGTAATGCATGCTGAACCAAAGGACCTCCAGAAGCTGCCTTAGTATAAACTCCATCTTTTTCCTCTATAGTATGAGGAGCGTGATCTGTTGCAATCACATCAATTACATTATCGTTTACAGCTTGTAGTATTGCGTCCCTGTCGCTTGGTTTTTTCACTGCAGGATTCCATTTTATTCTAGCTCCTTTTGTTTTGTATTGACTATCATCAAACCACATGTGATGTAAACAGGCTTCAGCAGTAATTCTTTTTTCTGCCAAAGGTTTTTCATTATTAAATAAGCTCAATTCTTTAGCTGTAGAAATATGTAAAACATGCAACCGTGTATTGTATTTCTTTGCTAAACTTACCGCCAAGGAAGAAGATAAATAACAAGCTTCTTCACTTCTAATAATAGGATGAAACTCTAAAGGAATGTCCTCTCCATATTTCTCTTTGTACTCAGCCAGGTTTTTTCTTACGGTTGCTTCGTCTTCGCAATGGGTTGCTATTAGCATTTTACATTGTGAAAAAATATTAGTTAGAGTTGTTTCATTATCTACCAACATATTTCCAGTAGAAGACCCCATGAATACTTTTACTCCACACACAGTTTTTGGATTAGTTTTAAGAACTTCCTCAATGTTATCGTTTGATGCTCCCATAAAAAAAGAATAATTTGCCAATGAGCTTTTTGCAGCTATTTGGTATTTATCCTCCAATAATTCTTGTGTTAAAGCATTAGGAACTGTATTGGGCATTTCCATAAAAGAAGTGATCCCTCCAGCTACGGCTGCTCTAGATTCAGTAAATAAATTACCCTTATGAGTTAATCCTGGTTCTCTAAAATGTACTTGGTCATCTATTGCTCCTGGTAAAACATAGTTCCCCTTTGCATCAATCACCTTAGCTGAGGAATGAAATAAATTGACTCCAATTTGTTCAATCTTATCGTTTACAATAAGGATGTCTTTTTCTTCAATCTTTCCTTCGTTTACTAATTTTCCGTTTTTAATGAGGATTGTTGCCATAGTTATTCTTTATTTGTGGATAAAGATAAGCAACAGGTTGTTTATTATGAAGTATAAAAAGAAATAACTGAGGGTTTTTTGAAATAATAAAACATGCCTATCTAACTTTTTCTACCCAACATCTAATTAAATTTTTTCTTTTCTTTTTGTCTTTTAGCCAAACTTGTGATTCTTTAACGAACCTTCAGATTGTCTATTTTTAAATTCCTATCAATTTAATTTATAAATATTTTGAAGGTAATAAACAGCATTTTTCGCAGCTGTAAAATAGACAGGGGGGGTGGATATTTGTTTTACTGTATCGTTTGTTATTTTAGATATTAAGAAGTCTGACATTTGTTTTCCTTACCTATTAAAGAAAATTTTACAAAGCCATCATTTGACATAACACATCCTTCACCTACAAATCTTCCGTTTTGGATATACTGTCAAACAGTCTCTTTTTTAAAAATTAAATAATTCCATAAACTATCGTTTGACAATTCAAGAAACTATTTATTCATATTCATTTGAGATAAAAAAGTGTTATTTCTTGGCTCTAATTTTTTTAAACTTAAGTTTAAAAACACCAAAAATTGCCTCTTTGAAAATAGAAGAATTCATTTTAGAATTTCCTAGCTCTCTATCTTTAAAAGTAATAGGTACTTCTTTCCCTTTAAATCCAAGTTTTGTAGCTGTGTATTTCATTTCTATTTGAAATGCATACCCAATGAATTTAATTTTATCTAAATCTATTGTTTCTAATACTTTTCGTGAGTAACACATGAATCCTGCCGTAGTATCTTTGATAGAAACCCAAAGGATAGACCTTACATAAATAGATGCAAAATAAGACAGATAAAGCCTTTTTTTGTCCCAATTACTTACTCCCCCTCCCTCTACGTAACGAGAACCAATACTGAAGTCATAACCCTCTTTAGCACAAGCTTTGTACAAAGCTGGTAATTTATCTACTGGGTGAGAAAAATCTGCATCCATTTCAAAAATAAAATCATACTCTTTTTCTAATCCCCATTTAAAACCATGAATGTATGCTGTCCCTAATCCAAGCTTACCTTTACGCTCTTGAATATAAAGGCTTTCTGAAAATTCTAATTGTAATCTTTTAACTATATCTCCTGTACCATCTGGTGAACCATCATCCACGATAAGAATATGAAAAGCCTTAGAGAGCGAATGAACCTTTCGGATCATTTTCTCAATGTTTTCTTTTTCATTGTAGGTTGGTATGATTACTAGACTGTCTGACATAATTTTAAAAGCAATTCAAAGATAACCTTTTGATAGAATTTATAAAAACATTTCTCATCAATTTAACATTAATTAAAATATTCTTTAGGAATATCACAAACAGGGATTGCAACCATTTTGTGTTGATTCGCTTTATTTAAGCTTTTATATATACTCATTACTTTCTTTTGTCTTTCGCTCAACTCATTGGTTTCATTCTGCTCAATGTAGTTCATTGCCCATTCTAGTTCGGGATAAGAAGCACCTATTTGATCTTCATCTGTCCGGTCATCTCCCCATAATCCGTCAGTCGGTTTAGCTTGTTGAATTTCTTCAATGATATTTAACTCGGCTGCAATTTCAAAAACTTGAGTTTTCATCAAATCTGCTATTGGACTTAAATCCACTCCCCCATCTCCATATTTAGTAAAAAAACCAACCCCAAAATCTTCTACTTTATTCCCTGTCCCTGCTACCAAATATTTATGATGACCCGCAAAAGCATAAAGAGTTGTCATTCTTAACCTAGCTCTCACATTTGCCATGGTCAATTGATCTTGAATTACTTCAGGAAAATCACTACAAGTTTGATCAAAAGTGGCTGTTAAGTCTACTACATCTGAACTTACTCCTTCAAATTTTTCTTTGAGCCAAGCAATGTGATGATTACTCCTGTCTAATTGACTGGGGGTTTGATGAATTGGCAAATTAAGACAAATTATTTTTTTTCTAGTCATAGCACACAAAGTAGATGTTACCGCAGAGTCTATTCCTCCTGAAATTCCTAGGACAAAACCATCCATACCTGCTTTTGAAGCATATTCATCTAGCCAATTAACTATAAATTCTATTATTATTTTTGTTTTCATTTGATGTGAAATCTAAAGCATAAAGAAACATTTATTCTATTAAAATAACACTCCCACAGTAAGTTGGATACTATGAGCTTTAAAATTTTGTGAAACTGGCTTATTATCTCCTGATCCATTAGGCGAAACTAAATACTTAGAATCTCCCTTCACTACATTCGTGAAGCCTAAATTATAGTGTAATCCACCAAAAATTGAGGTCCCCTCTGAAATCTTATACTCTCCACCAAGTCCAAATTTTAATTGGACTCTAAGTGGCTGCATATCCTTATCCATATTCACTTCACTGATGTCATTCAAATCTGCTTGTGCTTGAACATTTGATAAATAATCAACATCATCCTTTATTTTAGTTCCTGTTCTAAAAGCTAAGTTTAATCCAAACTCTCCGAAATAGGTCATATAACCAATCTCCTTTGTTTTCATTTTTATTCCAAGAGGAATTGTAACGTAATTATTGCTATAAGTTCTACCTTTCAATCTAATTTGGTGAGCCGAAGTATCATCTGCTTTATAGTTACCATTTACTTCTGAGATTGAACTAAAAGAATAATCTTTATCCATATAATAAATTACTTCCGTAGAATTTGTTCCATTTGGCTCAAAATTTATTTTCCCTTTTTCGACTTGTAATTCTAATCCAGAATAAAAACTAAAACTTTCGCTTATCATATACTCGCCTGTCAACCCACCTCCAAATCCTAAACTCGCCCCATTACTTTCAAACTTCTTTGTATCAATTGGCTTTAGCCAATTAATAGATGGAGTTACTTTCAATCCAAATCTGAATTTATTTTGCGACATTGCAAATTGTGTAAATAATACCAATCCTAATATAATTGCTGACTTTTTCATTCCTTTGTTTTATATATTCTATCAAAAATAAGTATTTATTTCTGAATAGAATGTTAATACCAAAAGTGATTGCTTATTTAAATTTAAAATACACAAACAGTCTCCCAAAATTCTTACTGTCTTTATCTATTCTGTGGTATTTTTTTTTGATGTGTTTCTGATCTAAAAAACGCAATACTTTCTTTTTTAATTGCCCCGAACCTTTCCCTGGAATAATCTCTACTTCCTTTATTTTTTTCTCAATTGCTTCCTCAATTATTCTATTCAATTCTTTTTCAATTAACCCTCCTTTATTATAAATGTCATGTAAATCAAGTTTTAACTTTGCCATAACTGTTAAAATTTTAGTAAAATAATGTACGCTTCAAAAAAAAATTCTATATTTAATTCAATTATGAAATATTTGATAAATATAGGGGGTTTGATATCCTTTTTAGCTGTTATACTTTCGTTTTCTTTAAATTCAGTATCTGATATTAAGGTATACAAGAATTTAAAAGAAGCATTACAGAGTCCTGACGAAGTAACTCACCTTAAATTAGTAAGAAAAAAATACCGAGAATTTCCACTAGAAATACTGAAACTAAAAAATCTTACTCACCTAGATTTAAGTAAAAACAGAATGGACTCAATTCCTAACTTAATAAAATCCTTGGTAAATTTGGAGGAATTAAAAATCAAATCAAATAATTTTACTCAATTTCCCGAAGCTCTTTGCCAACTTTCATCCTTAAAAAAACTTAGCTTGGCTGAAAACAGTATAGAAAATATTCCCAATGGTATTTCGGAAATGAGAAACCTGGTGGAATTGGATTTATATAGAAATAGTGTTTCTTCTATTTCTTCGGAAATAAAAAACTTGTACAGTCTAAAAAGGCTTGATTTAAGAATGATAGAATTGAATGACGAAAAACAAGAAAGAATTAGGGCTCTGTTACCAAATACAAAAGTACTGCTAACAGAACCCTGTAATTGCGCAACTTATTAAGTTAGGTTATTTCACCCCCACAACTAGATCCTGCTCCAGCTGTACACCCATAACAATGCTCATTTACAATAATTTTTCTTTCTAATAACGCAATGGAATTAAAATCCTTAACGTGTTGTAAATCTTTATTCCCAACAGCAACTTTTAACTCCAACATTTGATTAAAATCACAATCGTATAAATAACCATCCCAACCCACAGAAATCGTATTTCTACACATGACTCCCTTAGCTGCAATTGGATTGTAAGCATTTACCAATTTCTCCATATAGCCTTCAAAGTTCTCGCTAGCTACTAAATAATCCAAATACCTACTAATAGGGATATTAGTAATAGCAAAAAGGCTATTGAATTCAATCTCAAAATCTTTTTTTAATTGTCTTTTGAATTGTTTTTCTAATCCTGCTTGGGCAGGAGGTAAAAATGCTCCAGATGGATTATATACTAAATTCAATGTTAGTCCTGACCCTTCCATTCCATAACCAACTTCATTAAGCATCTTTAATGCACGGATACTTCTATCAAAAACACCATCACCTCTTTGACTGTCAGTTTTTTTAGAACTATAATGAGGCAGAGAGCTTACAATCTCTACTTCATTCTCCTTGTAAAATTCTGGCAAGTCAAAATATTTTTTATTAGCTACAATAATTGTAAGATTACACCTTACAATAGTCTTACATCCCAATTTATATGCCTCTTCCACAAACCATCTAAAATGAGGATTCATTTCTGGAGCTCCACCAGTTAAATCGACCGTATTTATTCCAGATTTTTTAATAGCATCAAGACATTGCTGTAGAGTTTCTTTGGTCATTATTTCTTTTCTATCGGGACCAGCATCTACATGGCAATGCGAACAGACTTGATTGCACATTTTCCCCATATTGATTTGAAAAACATCAAGACCTGTTGTAGTTAATGGAAATAAATTTGATGCTTTTAGCTTAGAAGAAAAACTTTCTAAATTTTGATCTGCCACACCATTATGCAAAACCTGAAGTTGCTTATCAATATTTGATAATTCGTGATTTTGTTTTTTTAAACTTTTTGTTCCTATACTCATAATTATTTTACATTGAAACCTCTTTCACTTTATTCATCATTTGCACTCCATGAACTAAAGTTGCTCCTCCTCTTACAGCTGCTGCAACATGGACAGCTTCCATCATTTCTTCTTCATTACATCCTTTTTCTAAAGAATCAACAGAGTAAGAGTCAATGCAGTAGGGACATTGTATTGCGTGAGAAACAGCTAATGCTATAAGTGACTTTTCTCTTTCTGTTAATGCACCTTCTTTAAAAACCTCTCCGTAATATCCGAAAAATTTGTCAGCCATTTCTTTCTGAAATTCGCCAATTTTACCGAATTTTTTTAAATCATCTGGATTATAATATGTTTTCATAATTATTTATTAATTTCTATTTGTGTGAATGATACAAATTTTTTATATTTTTACAGCTAACTCAAAACAAATTATATTGTGAGTTATCAGTGTCGAGTAAATCTATTAAAACTTACGCTCGAAAACAAAAATTGGATTTATAGTTATGATAAAATTTATTTCAAAATTTACCCAACAGCTAGAAGAGGCTTTTGAGATTGGAAAAAAAACTTCCCTTAATAAAACAAATAAAACTCTTGAAAATGTTATTATTTGCGGATTAGGTGGTTCTGGAATTGGAGGTAAAATTGCTTCACAAGTAATCGAAAATTACTCTAGCATACCTGTTGTTATTCACAACTCTTACTCTTTACCCAAATTTGTAGGAAAAAACACTTTGGTTATCATTTCTTCCTACTCAGGAGATACAGAAGAAACTATTTCCTCCTTAGAGGAAGCCTTAAAAAGAAAAGCTGAAATTGCTTGTATTTCTTCTGGTGGAAAAGTCACAGAAATTGCTGTTAAAAATAATTTAAATTTAATAGTAGTACCTGGAGAAAATCCTCCAAGAGCAATGCTTACTTATTCATTAACTCAATTGTTTTTCATTTTAAATAATTATGAATTAATTTATGATGAATTTGAAGAAAACTTAGTGAGTACCATTTCACTTTTAAATAATGAAGTTGAAAACATAAAAAATGAAGCTGAAATTGTTGCTGAAATTGTTAAAAACAAGACTATTCTAATCTATACTGACGCTATTTTTGGTGGCGTAGGAACTCGTTTTAAGCAACAAATGAACGAAAATTCAAAAGCATTAGCTTTTAGTAATGTTGTTCCCGAAATGAATCATAACGAATTGTTAGGATGGACTGGAGGAGACAACTCCTTTGCTGCAGTATTTTTACGAAATAGCACAGACAATGAAAGAAATCAATTTCGTATGGAAATTTGCAAAGAAATTATTTCTGGAAAAACAAAAAGCGTAATTGAAATATTCTCTAAAGGAGATTCTGTTATTGAAAAAACATTTTATTTAATCCTTATTACAGATTGGATTTCTGTTTATTTAGCACATGAATATGGAGTTGATTCTATAGAAATCAAAGTCATTGATAGGCTAAAGAACGAACTAAGTAATAAATAATGAATAAATCTGTTGTTTTTAAAGACTTAGGACTTATTAAATATCAAAAAGCTTGGGATTACCAAACCGAAATTTTTGATAAAACAATAGCAATAAAAACTTCTAACAGAAAAAATGAAGGCCAAGGGATTACTCCTGAACAAACAGAAAATCACCTTGTTTTTTGCGAACACCCTCACGTATATACCTTGGGAAAAAGTGGAGACGAAACTCATCTTTTGATGAATAAGGCTCAATTGGAAAGCAATAACATTTCCTTTCACAAAATAAATAGAGGGGGAGATATTACATATCATGGACCAGGACAAATTGTAGGCTACCCAATTTTTGATTTAGATCATTTCTTTACTGACATTCATAAATACCTTAGATTTATTGAGGAAGCTGTAATTCTTACCCTGGAAGAATACGGAATTAAAGCTGGAAGAATTGATGGCTTAACAGGGGTTTGGCTAGATATTGATAACCCATTTAAATCGAGAAAGATTTGTGCACTGGGAGTGAAATGTAGCAGATGGGTAACTATGCATGGATTTGCATTTAACGTAAATACAGACCTTTCCCTATTCAAAAATATTATTCCATGTGGAATTGACGATAAAGCAGTTACTTCTATGCAACAAGAACTCGGGAAAGAAATAGAAATGGAAGAAGTAAAGAGAAAGTTATTAATTAACCTTTCTAATCTTTTTGATTTTGATGTAGTAAAATAAAAGAATTAGCAATAAATAATGAAAAAAGACATTTCTCAACCCATTGTAAAAGATGTGTACATTGCAGTAATAGCAAAAGAACATGAAACTGGCGAATACGAATGGATTGCTCATATCGTAAACAATGGTAGCGAAAAGCTAGAAGGTGTATTAATCTCTACAAGAGGTTATGGCGAAATAAAAGGAGAACATAAAAAAACTGCGACATTTAGACATTCCTTGGATGAAATAGAATCTAAATCATTCAAAAAAATTGAAACACTTCCTGATGAGTTATTTGCTTTAAGCAATGAATTCTGGGTTAGCTTTTACATTAATAAAAAAATGTTTGACAAAAAATACATATTTTTAACTGAATCTATATCAATATTTAACGCGATAAATGTTCCTCTTATTAATGAAGTTGGAGTAATGATATAAATCCTGAATTTATTTAACATTCCATTGTTACTACTATCACTTTTTCTATTACTCTAATTCTAATATTATTATTACATTTGCTTTGATGGAATTTACTGCAACACAAATAGCTCAATTATTAGAAGGAACAATTGTTGGAAATGAGAACATTTCTGTATCAAACCTATCTAAAATAGAAGAAGGTACCTTAGGTACTCTTTCTTTCTTATCTAATTTAAAATACGAACCCTATATTTATACTACAGGAGCTTCTATTGTTATAACAGACAAAAGTTTTGAACCTGTAAAAGATATTCCCAAAACTTGCACCTTAATAAAGGTAGAAAGCGCTCAAGCCGCTTTTGCAAAATTACTTGAAATGTACAATCAAGTAAAAAGAAAAAATATTGGAATTCATCCTAGTAGTTATGTTCCTGAATCTGCAAAAGTTGGAACTGATGTTTATATTGGTGCAAATGCAACGTTAGGCGAAAATGTAACTTTAGGTAATAACGTTCAAATATATCCAAACTCTTACATTGGTGACAATGTTAAGATTGGAGATGATTCAATATTATTTGCAGGAGTTAGAGTCTATTCTGATTGTTTGATTGGAAATAATTGTACGCTTCATTCTGGAGTAATATTAGGAGGTGACGGTTTTGGTTTTGTACCAAATAGCAAAGGAAATTATGCTAAAGTACCTCAAATTGGAAATGCAATTCTAGAAGATTATGTGGAAGTTGGAGCAAACACAACTATTGATAGAGCAACATTAGGATCTACTGTTATTAGAAAAGGAGTTAAATTAGACAACTTAATTCAGATTGCTCATAATGTAGAAATTGGAGAAAATACTGTCATTGCAGCTCAAACTGGAATTGCGGGATCAACAAAAATTGGAAAAAACTGTATGATTGGTGGTCAAGTAGGAATAGTTGGTCATATAAAAATAGCTGACGAAGTAAAAATTGCAGCACAGTCTGGAGTTGGACATACTATAGAAGAAAAAGGACTTATTGTTCAGGGGTCACCAGCTTTCCCAATAGGAGATTACAAAAGGTCTTACATTGCATACAAAGGTCTTCCAGATTTAAAAAGAAAAGTAGATGCATTGGAAAAAAAACTTTCCAATTAATTCAAACCGTATTTATGACAGATAAGCAAAAAACTATTAAATCTCCTGTATCTCTTGAGGGAATAGGATTACATACTGGAAAACCGACTACCCTCTCTATTCACCCTGCACCTGCAAATCATGGATATAAATTCCAGAGAGTAGATGTAGAAGGAGAACCAATTATTGATGCTGACGTTTCTAAAGTAACTGATACCCAAAGAGGAACTACACTTGAGCAAAACGGAACTCTAATACATACAACAGAGCATGTTTTAGCTGCTGTTTATGCTTCGGGAATAGATAATGCAATAATAAAAGTAAATGGACCTGAAATTCCAATTATGGATGGAAGTGCTAAACTCTTTTTAGACGCTATAGAAGATGCTGGGATAGAAGATCAAGATGCAGATCGTAAATATTTTGTTATTAAAGACACCATCAAATTTGAAGTGGTTGAAAAAGGAATTGAATTTCTTGCTGTACCAGATGAAAATTACAGAATTACTGTAATGGTAGATTATAGATCGCCTGCTCTTGGAACACAACATTCATCAATGATGTCTATTGCTGATTTTAAAGAAAACATTGCACCTTGTAGAACTTTTGTATTTTTAAAAGAGCTAGAACAATTGGCTGCAAATGGATTGATAAAAGGAGGAGATTTAAACAATGCGATTGTATTGGTGGAAAGAGAAGACATTTCTGATGAGGAAATAAACAAACTAAGAAAATTACTAGGCAAAGAAGATTTAGAAATAAAACTAGATGGAATTGGAGTGTTAAATACAACAAAACTTAACTTCCAAAATGAACCCGCAAGACATAAACTATTGGATATTGTTGGTGATTTAGCATTGATTGGAAGGAGAATAAAAGGACACATACTAAGTGCAAGACCAGGTCATTATGGAAACACTGAGTTTGGAAAAAAATTAAAATCAATACTAATAGAAGAAGCCAAAAGTAAAACAAAACATTTTGATCTTTCCAAAGCCCCACTTCTAGATATCAATGATATCACAAAACTAATTCCACACAGGTATCCATTTTTGTTAATTGATAAAATTATGGAGATTAGTGAAAACGGGATTGTGGGAGTAAAAAACTGCACGCTAAACGAACCGTTTTTTACAGGCCATTTTCCAGATAATCCAGTAATGCCTGGAGTATTACAAATTGAAGCCATGGCACAAACTGGAGGTGTATTTGCTTTAAGCAAAGTAGATGATCCAGAAAACTATTCTACTTATTTCTTGAAAATTAATAACGTTCGTTATAAGAAAAAAGTGATTCCAGGAGATACTCTCGTATTTGAATTGGAACTTATGAGTCCAATAAGAAGAGGATTAGTAAACATGAAAGGAAAGGCATATGTAAATGGTGAAATTGTGTCTGAAGCAGAGATGCTTGCACAAGTTGTTAAAGAAAAAAATAAATAATATGAGTAACGCACAGGCAAATATCCATCCAAATGCAATAATTGCAGAAAACGCAATTATCGAACCCTTTGCGACAATTGGCGACAATGTAGAAATTGGAGCAGGAACTTGGATTGGCCCGGGTGCAGTCATCATGAGTGGAGCTAGAATTGGTGAAAATTGCAAAATTTTTCCGGGAGCTGTAATTTCAGCTATCCCTCAAGATTTGAAATTTGCTGGCGAAGACACAACCGTTATTATTGGAAATAATACTACAATACGAGAATGCGTTACCATAAATAGAGGAACTGTTGATAAGATGACGACTCAAATTGGTGATAATTGTTTAGTTATGGCCTATACACATTTTGGTCACGATACAATTATGGGAGATAATTGTGTCGTTGCAAACTCTGTAAATATTGCTGGACATGTAACAATAGAAGATTGGGCAATTATTGAAGGAATGGTTGGGATACAACAATTTACAAGAATAGGAAAACATGCATTTATTGCTGGAGGAAGTATGGTAAGAAAAAGTGTGCCCCCTTTTGTCAAAGCTGCTAGAGAACCAATATCCTATGTAGGTGTAAATGCAATTGGATTAAGAAGAAGAGGGTATTCTAACGAACAAATAACCAACATTGAAGATGTTTACAGGGTCGTTTATGTTCAGAATAAAAACATAACTCAAGCGCTTAAAATTGCAGATTTAGAATTGCCAAACTCTAAAGAAAAAGAAGAAATTCTTGGTTTCATAAACAATGAAACAAAAGGAATTATGAGAGGATTTAATTAAGTAGAATATGAAAATCACTCTTGATAATACTGGAAAAAAATACAACAAAGAGTGGATTTTTAAAGGCATGAATTTAAATATTTTATCACCCTCCTCTTATGTGATTTCTGGTTCAAATGGATCTGGTAAATCCACTTTACTCAAAGTATTATCTGGTTTCGAAACACCTTCTAAAGGAGTAATTTCTTATGAAAATGAAAACCCAATTTCTGTAGAAAAAATACATAAGTATGTTGCCTACACCTCCCCTTATATTTCTGTATTTGAAGAGTATACAGTAAAGGAACTTATTTCGTTTTACACTAAACTAAAGCCCTTAAAAAATAACATAGCACACTCAGAATTTATCGAAATTGTTGAACTCAAGAATACCAAAGAAAAAGCAATAAAGCATTTTTCTTCGGGAATGAAACAAAGAGTAAAATTAGGTCTTGCAATCCTGTCAGATACTCCTATATTATTACTAGACGAACCGACTTCTAACTTAGATTCAAATGCTATTTTGTGGTATCAAAATCTCATTCAGAAAAACCTAGAGAACCGAATTACTTTTGTAGCGTCTAACAACCAAAAAGATGAATCTTTCTTCTGTGAGAGAGAAATAAAAATTGAAGATTACAAATAATGGATTTTGTAACGCAATTAGAAACTGATTTCCGTCAACAAGCGGATAGAAATATTGCTGTAAATCAAGAAGCTTATTTACAAAATCAATTCGAATTATATGGGTTACCTACCCCTTTAAGAAAAGAGATACAGAAACCCTTTTTGTTAAAAGAAAACCTTCCAAACAAAAAAGAGTTACCCCATATTATTACTGAACTGTGGAGTAAACCACAGAGAGAATTTCAATATTTCGCGATTGACCTCAACAGAAAATACTTGAAGAAAATAGAATTTCAAGACATTGAATTATTCGAACTTATGATTACCAATAAATCTTGGTGGGACACAGTAGATTTAATTGCCACAAACCTTGTTGGAGCTTATTTTAAGCTATTTCCCGAACAAATCATTCCTGTTACTAAAAAGTGGATGAATTCGGATAATATGTGGCTACAAAGGACATGTTTAATCTTTCAATTGAAATACAAAGAAGAAATTGATACGGATTTACTTACCGATTACATTTTACAACTAAAAGACACCAAAGAGTTTTTCATAAACAAAGCTATTGGGTGGATTCTGAGAGAATACACGCGCACAAATCCTGAATGGGTTATAGATTTTGTAAATAAATATGAGTTGAGTAATTTATCGAAAAGAGAAGCCTTGAAGTTAATTAATTAACCTTCTCACAAACCAAACAAACCTTCTCATCATTCTTATTTGTTGTAAAAAACAAATACACCTCTCCCCCATCTTTTATTTTTAAAGATTTTCGAATTTCTTCTACTTTTTGAGGATAATTTCTTGTCGTTACATTAGCCTTTTTTCCTTTAAATCTAGATTTCAATTCTTTTCCAGAAGCTGAAACAGTCTCTTTTATCTCAAACCTTCTTCCTGGGAACTCAATTAACTCATTACATGTATAAAGATGCGAATGCTTATGAAGTTTCATTAC